>NZ_SRZM01000099.1 GCF_019402445.1 Brachyspira pilosicoli | reverse complement strand
GGGGTGCGGGGCAAAGCCCTGCAAATTTTAAAATAAAAAATTGTAATTGCTATAATAAGGATATTAAAATGTTTAGAGTGATTGTTTTGATTTTTATTAATGCTTTGTGCAGTTTATACGGAGAGATTTCAAGCGAGGCTAATGCTATATTAAAAGAAATAGATAATAAAAATAATGAATATCATTCAGGCTCAAGACTTGTAAGAACAAGCGAAGCTAAGGATATTTTAAATAGAGTTAAGAACAGCAATTTAAGCGAAGAAGAGAAAATGCATTTAAGTATAGAATGCTATACTCTTTGGGCTAATGTGTCTATTGCAAGCGGAACTTTTGAAGAAGACTATAAAGCTTTAGGAGAGATATACAATAACCTTAAAAAAGATAAAGTTTTCAAAAAAGGCTCTTCTGATGTTTATGCTTCTTATGCCAATTTTGCAAACTCTTTTACTTCACTTGCTTTTTTTAATAATCAATATCCTTATAGTGTAATAGTTGATATGTATACTTATTCTCGTTTGGCATTATTAAAAGATAAAAACAATATAAGAGCAAAGCAAGTATATGGAATGTGGCAGATAGCTACTTTAGGTTTTTATAATAATGCTGCTTTTTATTCTGTAATAACTTCATTAAATGATACGAGCAATTTACCAGACTATATGGTTTACAGAGCTTATATTTATAGGTCTATGGCATATATGAAAGTAAATGAAACGGATAAGGCTTTTAAAGAGTTAGACGAAGCTTTAAAAATGTATCCTAAAGGTTTTTACGGATATTTATTAAAGAGTTCTTATGATAAAGGTAAGGACGGATTTTTGAGTGCGGAGGGTGCTGATTTTTAATTATGATAAGATGTGAAAACATATCAAAAATATATAAAACAAAAGATTATAATATAGCAGCAAATAAGAACATTAGTTTAGAAATAAAAGACGGTGAAATTGTATGGGTTGCTGGAGTTTCTGGGGCTGGTAAAAGTACGCTTCTTCATATATTATCAAGCATAGATATTCCAACAGAAGGTTCTGTTTATTGGAATAATGATGAAGTTTCAAAATTAAGCGACAAAGAAAGAAGCAGTTTTAGGCTTTCAAATATAGGACTTATTTTGCAGTCGCTTGAGCTTTTGAAAACCCAGACTGTATTTGATAATGTTGCTTTGCCTCTTAAATTTTTAAATGAGAATTATTCTAATATCAATAAAAAAGTTAATGAAATATTAGAAAACTTAAAAATAGATAATTTAAAAAATAAAAAACCAGAACAGCTTTCAGGAGGTCAGAAGCAGAGAGTTGCAATTGCAAGGGCATTGGTAAGCGAAGCTCCTTATATATTCGGCGATGAGATTAGTGCAAACTTGGATACTGAAACAAGCAAATTTATTTATGAATATATAAGAGAGACTATAAAGAAAAGAAACGGCATAGGATTTTTTATTTCGCATGATGAATTGATAGAAGATTATGCGGATAAAAAATATATTATGAGAGATGGAGGACTGATACTCAATATATAGTAATAATTTTTAGTTTTTTGTGGTGGCTTTGCCCCACACCCCACTTCTTTTGTTGCCACAAAGAAGCAAAAAGGCTATATTTTTGACTTAAAATGCATAATTTATCTTACCTTTAAAATATAATTAATATTATTTAAAAGTATTTTTCACTTGCACTTTTTGATTCTTTGAGGAAGTCCGCCTGTGGCGTGTGGCGGGAAAAAGAACAATAATAAAATTTTATTAATAACTATAATGGACAGATAAATGAATATAATAAAATTAGCATTCGATAATCTTTGGTATAATAAAACCAGAACAATTTTAAATATGATACTTATTATAGTGTCTTTTATTTCTCTTATGATGATAAGCGGATATAATAACTTTACAAAAGAAGGTATTATTATAAGCGTTAATACAAGCGGAGGCTCTGTTGTAATAGCTGATAAATCTTATTGGGATACAAAAAGCGAAAAAATTAATATGCTTAATAGTAATGATTTTGAAGTTATTTATAAACAGCTTAATACTATAAGCGAAGTTAATGATTATCAGAAAAAACTTGATATAAGTGGACTTGTAGGTAATGAAAGTAAAAGTAAATTTTTTTCAGGTTATGCTTATGAAAAGCCTTCAAAAATAATGTCAACAGTTTCTATAAAAGAAGGAACTCCTATATTTGATGATGATATTAATACTTTTGTTTTGGGTAAAGATTTGGGAGAGTTTTTTAATCTTAATTATAATGAAGAGCCTTATTTAAATTTAATGACAGATTTTGGAGAGGGTATAAGTTTAGGTTCTTTAATGGCTGTAGGGGCAATTTCTTTAAATAACAGTGCTTCAGATGCTATTACTATTTACTCTCCTCTAAATGCTATTTATGAAATATTTGGTCTTGAGTATGGTAATGCTCATAATTTACTCGTATATTTAAAAGATTATAAAAAGGCAACTGAAATAAAAAATAATCTTAATCAATATTTTAATGAAAATAATCTCAACTATGAGGCTAAAGATTGGAAGGATTTGAATGCATTTTTACTTTCTGTAATAGAGATGAATACTAATAATTATTTAATAGCTTTATTTATATTAAGCATATTAGTATTTGTTTCAGTTATGCAGATGCTTACAACAAATTTTTTAGAGCGTTTAAATGAGTTTGGTACAATGCGTGCCTTAGGAATAAATATAAAAAATGTAACTTTGCTTTTATTTTTAGAAATTATTATAATGGCAGTGTTAAGTTCTGTTATTTCAATAATTATTTCTTACGGTGCTGCTAATATATTAAATGCTTCAAACTTTATAATGAAATTTCCTGGTGCTACTGACGGTTATCCTTTAAGTTTATTACTAACATTTAAAGATACTGTTTTAATATTTGCATGGGTGTTATCTGTATCAATATTAGCAGGTATTTATCCAATAATAAAGGTTATTAAAATGCCTATAATAGAGGTAATAAAATATGTGTAAAAAAATAGTGAAAATTTTATTTATAATAAGCATTTTATCTTTTAATTTGTATAGTCAGAATATATTTGATGATTTTGTTAGAATTTATAATAGAGATGGAAAAAGTTACAAGATGTCAGGCACTTTCACTGATATAAAAGACGGAAAAAGAACTGTTAATAATTTTGATATGATAGTTGGAAAAGATTATAAATTAATGTATTTAAAAAATAACAATACTCTTTTTTTAGCCAATAATCAGGGATTTTTTGTGCAGTCAAAGAATCAGGTTTCTCCTTTAAAAATTTCAGGAAGCTATGTTGTTACAGGTGCTGCTAATATGAATGATTTGATGTCTATAAACTTTACTGATGATTATAAATTTGACAAAGTTGTGAGTGATGAAGAAATAAATTTAGTAAAGAAAAATAGAAGTGTTCCTTATGCTAAAGCAACACTCAAAAAAATTGCAGGCGGTTATAGTGTAGATTTTTTTGATAATAGCGGAAAGGCATTAAAAAGAGGTGTATACAAAATAAAAGATAATTATTTTAATGATATGGAGTTTTATAATTTGATTATCAATACTAATACAAGCACAATATGCAATATATCAAAAATAGAGCCTTCAAGTTCATCAAGTGCATATTTTAGAAGTGAGAACATGAAAATGCTTTTTAGTTTATTTAAATAATAATAAAAATATTTGGTAATAAATGCATCGCATAAAAATATATTTAACTTTTTTTATATTTGCTGTATCATCTATAGCATTTGCTGATATCACTCCAAAATTTGGTATAAAAAATAATTTTAGCTATATAGATTTAAAAGAAAATGAATATATACCAAATTCAATATTAAGCAATGATACTTATTTTTATTTAGGTTTTGAATATCTTAATAATAATTTTTATTTTTCATTTAAGCCTGCAATTAGAATATATACCAAAGACAATAGAGAGTTTATTTATGATAATGGAAACATTATAAAACAAAATAATAATAACGCTTATATTGCTTTTAATTTTGATGAAATACAGTTTAATTATATAAATGAAATTTTAGGCTTTTATATAGGAAAAAGGAAATTCCATTTTGGTGAAGGTTTTAATAGGCAATATATGTTTGTGGGCGAGAGCGTGTTGTATAATGATTATGAGGCTTTATATAATACAGAACTTAATTTTTATCAAGGAAATATCACGCACTCTATAGGATTTATAACAGACACCAAATCAATAGACTTATTAAAACAGCCAGAGTATTACACTTCTTGGTATTATTTAAAATATTCTTCTGCTCATTTAGGTTTAATGGGTATAACAAAATATACTTATGATTTACAAAAGAAAAATAATTTAATGCTTGGTTTTGAGGCTTCATATATATTTGATATAGGCTTTAAGCTTTATGGAAATGTTACTTACAATATTTTAAGCAGTGATAATATTGGAAAAAGCCTTAATGATATAAAAAGTCTTTTAGGAATAAATTATACTTTTATTTATAATTATGATTTTATACTTAGTCCATATGTAGAATATTTTTATGAAGATAGTCATTCATTTTATTCTATAGGGCTTTATTTATCTTTTCTTAATAATTTATTTAATAT
>NZ_SRZM01000098.1 GCF_019402445.1 Brachyspira pilosicoli | reverse complement strand
ACAAAGAAGCAAAAAGGCTGCATTTTTATAATAAAATTGTGAATAAAAAAGCACTCCCCCGCACGCCTAATAAGTTATAATTAAAGCATAATATTAACGTGCGGCAAGCCCATACAGCGAGTAGTTATATAAGACCTTTGCTCATATTGTAATAGATTAAAAGTTTTACTACTCTTGAATAACTCTTTATGCCGTGTATTTGATTATTCGCTTTTAAATATGTGTCATTTACTTTATGGCTTATATTAGAGAGTTGACCTCTGTATTGATTCCAAAAGTCATAATTGTATCTTATCTCTTCTTTTGTTTTTTCGTTGAGGTTTGAAATAAGCATAGCATAATTTTCATCTCTTTTAAGTTCGGATAACACATATAAAAGTGCCTCAAATGCTCCTGAATATTGTATAAACAAATCACTATGTTTTGAGCATGCAAGATACGCAATAAAATTAGCTTCATCTTCGTAGGCTATACCTATTTTATGAGCCATTTCATGAGCTATAGTATAAGGCATAGATGTGTATGGTATAAGTGTATTAACATTTGCCTCTGAAGTAAATGGGGAGTATATTCCTGTTATTTGAAGTCTTAAAAAAAGTTTTGATATTTTTATTGGTTTTGTTCTTGAATAATACATCTCTAAATATGGAAACTCTTCAAAAACTTTATTATATTCGCTTTCAACCATTCTATTTAGAGCTTGATAATTTGTATTGATTGAGGTTTCATATTTCATTTTTGTTTGCAAATCATTTAAATCTTTTATTAATAGCTCTGCTAGTGAATAGAGTTTATTATATGCTTCTTCATCTGTGATATTATTATTTTCAAAGAAGTAATTTTGATAATTATTGATAAGAGGAAATCTATAATAATTTAATCCCCATACAGACATAAAAACTATATATATAATAATTGCAATGCACACTACTACATATAAAAAGTTAAATATTAATTTTAGCTTTTCTTGTCCAAATATTATTTTTTTTATAGAGAAAACAAAGAATAAAAGAATTAATATTATAAAAATAAATAAAAGTATTTCAGCAATAGAAAAACTAAAATTTGATGTTACTTTCCCAATACTTCCAGATATAGCTTTATAAGCTTTTCTTGAATAAAAATTTTCTACAAACTTTGGTGATAATGTGAGAAGTTTTAATACAATGGCTATAAATATTATACATATTAGAAAGGTGATTTTGTTTTTCATTTTTTTATTATAACCAAAATAATTTTATTTGTAAAGCTTAAAAAATTGAATTACATATTTCTAAAAATTATTAAAACGCTCTCACCATAAGTTTTTATTTCATAGTTGTATTCTTTTATTTTCTCTAAAAAGCTTTTATAGTATTCAAGCCCCATCTCAACAAATAAATATCCATTATCATTTAATAATTTTCTTTCAAATATATTTAAAAATACTTCATAATAAATTTTTGAATGATAAGGCGGGTCAAAGAATATTATATCAAAAGTATCATTTGTTCTTTTAACATAGTCATCTGCTGATACTCTTTTTATTTTGTATTGATTTTCTTCAAATATATTTTTTGCATTTGTAAATATTGTTTTAACAGCCTCTCTGTCTATTTCTATAAAGGCTGCAAACTTAGCCCCCCTGCTTAAAGCCTCAAAACCCACAGCACCGCTTCCAGCACAAAGGTCTAAAAAAGTTTTATCATTAGCATCTATTATATTAAATAAAGCCTCTCTTACCTTTCCTTGAGTAGGTCTAAAATCTCTCTTTGGTGTAATGATTTTTTTATTTTTTTTGTATCCAGATATTATATGCAATTTTGTATCCTCATAAAAAATCAAACATATAATACTCTAATCTGAGCAAAAGCGGCATTAACATTCAAATAAAGTATTTTGTCAGAAGTACCCATAACAAAGTTCATTTCCCCAAAACTTACACTGTCCCCAGTAGGTATTGAAATACTGCCGAATGCACTAGAAGCTTTTATATGTATTTGTAAATTTTGATTGATTAAAACAACAGTATCAGCAAAGGCACAATTAACATTAACATTTTTATTTCTGTCAATTTGTATGTTTGATAAATCTATTGTAGAGCTTTTGAAATTGATATTATAATCTTCTGTTTTTTGTTTCGGCAATTTATCTCCAACATAATAAACACCTACTATAATATATATTCCAAGAAATATAATAATCATTCCTATAATCATTCTAAATATAGGAGTATATAATATAAAAGGCATATTTATATTGAGAGCATATCTTATTAAAATATAAAGTCCTGTAGTAATTATAGTGAGAGCTATTATAATTTTTGATGCGTAAAAACCTCTTCCAAGTATTATTGCTATGCCCCATACTATAATTAATATAGATACTATTATTGTAAATACAGGTACGTATGCTAATGCTGGTATATATATATGAAACACATATTGAAGCAAAATATATGCCCCAATAATTAAAACTAAAATTCCTATTATAGTTCTTGAAAAAATAAATTTCATAATAAGCCTTTTAATCAATTTGTATTCAATAATATTAAACAATATTCATTAAAAATCAAGTTATTTATATACTCAAAAAATTTAATTATTTTAGTATAAACTGGTTAAAGTTATTATTGATAAGTATATATAAACTTGACATTTTAGTTTTATACTTATAAAATCAAAATGAAGTATAAATTTGGAGTGTGATTATTATGTCAAAAAGAGAGATGATTAATAGTATAATAGGTGAAGGTTCATATTTCAAAGGAACTTATATAGTAAAAGGCTCTTTTCAAATAGATGGTAAATTTGAGGGAGATTTAAAAATAGACGGGCATTTAATAATAGGTACTAATGGTAAAGTAAAGACAAGCACTATTATTACAGATAGCATAACAATAGCAGGTACTTTAATTGGTAATATATCAGCTTCAAATGAAGTAGTATTAATAGAAACAGGAAGAGTTTTAGGAAATATAGAAGCTCCTAAAATAGATGTTGGCGAGGGTGCTGTTATACAGGGAGAGATGACTATTACAGGCGGACAAAAAAAGAACATTACAAAAATAGTAGAAGATTCTTTTAGCGATAAAGTTGAGGCAGAAAATACTTTTGAAAATACAAATAATACAGAGAATCAATCAAATTGATAAATAAAGGAAAGCATTAAAAATGGCTATTAAAATAAAGACACAATCAGAAATAAATTTGATGCGTGAAAGCGGACATATATTAGCAAATGTGTTTAAAGAAGTTTCTAAACTTGTTGAGCCTGGCATATCTACAAAAGAGCTTGATAAATTTGTTTATGATTATATAAGAAAGCAAAATGCAAAGCCTTCTTTTAAGGGCTATGGCAATCCTCCTTTTCCTGCTTCAATATGTGCTTCTATAAATGATGAAATAATACATGGAATACCAAGCAAAAAAAGAGTATTAAAAGACGGTGATATAATAGGTCTTGATATAGGCGTTTATTATAAGGGTTATCATTCAGATAGGGCATTCACTTTTAAGGTTGGCAATGTATCAGCAGAAGCTTCAAGGCTTGTAGACACAACAATGGAATCATTTTTTAATGGAATAAAACAGATAAGAGATGGTGTTCATTTGGGAGATGTTTCTTATGCCATACAGAAAACTGCAGAAGATGCTGGTTATTCTTTGGTGAGAGAGTTTAACGGTCATGGTGTTGGAGCTAATTTGCATGAAGAGCCTGCTGTGCCTAATAGAGGTAAAAAAGGTTTTGGTCCTGTGCTTAAAACCAATATGGTAATAGCAATAGAGCCTATGGTTAATATGGGACATCATGCTATATATATTGAAGATGATGATTGGACTGTTGTTACAAGAGACGGCTCTTTATCTGCTCATTATGAACATACTGTTGCTGTTAAAGAAGATGGTGTTGAGATACTTACTGCTTTAGAAGATGATGAGATAGTTAACAAATATATGAATAGTTAAAAAAATATATAAGATAAAGTTTTATTATACCGATAGTTAATAATAAGAATTTATAAAAAACTATTATTTGCAGTGTAATATACCATGAAACATTTTTTATTTATATTTTTATTTTTTTGTTTATCTTTATATTCTCAAACAAATACAGCTATTACAACTTTAAGAATAGATACTAACTTTTTTATGTCATCTTTTGACGGAAAATTGCAGCCTGCTTGGGTTTATATAGGTGAGGCTAAAAGGGCTATCAATGATGGTAATAGTTCTTATGCTTTATTTATTATGAACAAAACTTTATTATATTATCCTGAAAATGCTGATGCTCATTATTTATTAGGTATGATATATGAAAGTGAAGCTGGTAAACCTTCAGAGCAGGGAGGAATTGCTACATATCGCTTGGCTGTAGAAGAATATAAAAAATCTATACAATATGCCAACAATTTAACTATACCTTCTTATAAATATGATGCTTATTTTAATTTGCTTGATATATATGAAAAGCTTATAGACCAAACTAATTATTCTCAAACAGAACAAGAGATTATTAATATGGCTGAGAGAAGCTATAATAAAATGGAGAAGGGAAGAATATATTTCAAATTGGCAGAGCATTATGATGCAAGAAACAGAAGAACATCAGCAATTGATTATTATAGACAATCATATTTAAACGGATATAGACAAAAATTATCTTTATTTAGAATATCTATAATATATAGAAAAATGCGTAATTATGTACAAGAGAAAGAAACTCTCATGCTTGCTAGCGGATACAGTTTTGAAAATGAAGAGCCTTCCAATTTTGAAGTTGACAAGATTATTATAAACAGATTAGAACAGCTTAAAAATGTAAAAATACCTAGAAAAATATATTAATAGGAAATAATAATGGCTTTTTTTGATTTATCTATAGATGAACTTTATCAATATAAAGGAAGCTCCTTAGAACCAAGCGATTTTGATAGTTTTTGGCTTAATAACATAAAAGAAAATAATCATAAACCAGAAGCAAAATATAATTTAATACAAACACATTTAAAATTTTTTGATGTTTATGAAGTGAGTTTTTTGGGTTACAAAAAGCATACTATAAATGGCTGGTATATAGCACCAAAAAATACTGATAAATTAACTTGTATAATTAAATATTTAGGATATGGAAACGGTAAGGATTTGCCTATTAATCATATAGTTTTTCCATCTGCAGGCTATAGTGTATTTGTGATGGAGACTAGGGGGCAGGGGGCTGAAGATGGCAATGGTGCTTCTACTATTGACCCTGAAGGCTATGGAGTGCATGCTGACGGATTTCTCACAAAGGGCATATTAGACAAAAATGACTATTATTATAAAAGAGTTTTTATAGATGCTCTAAAAGCAGTAGAGGCAGTGAAAGAACATTCATCAACAGAGAAAATTGTTATTAATGGTTCTAGCCAAGGCGGAGGAATTGCATTAGCTGCATGTGCATTAAGTGAGCTTTCAAATATAAAAATAGATGCAATGATGGCAGATGTTCCTTTTTTATGCGATTATAAAAGGGCTTCTACGATTACAGATACTTTGCCTTATAATGAAATAGTGAGATATTGCAAAACAAATAGAGATAAAGAGAATATCGTTTTTAATACGCTTTCATATTTTGACGGAGCATTTTTTGCTAAGAGGGCTAAAGCAAAAGCATTATTTTCTGTTGGTCTTATGGATATAATAGTACCACCTTCAACGGTGTTTGCTGCTTATAATAATTATGCAGGAGAGAAGTCTATTGAAGTTTATACTTTTAATGGGCATGAAGGCGGAGACAATTATCATATGGAAAAGAAGCTAGATTTTTTGAGCAGATTATAATATTTTTAAATTATACCAAAACAAATAATTTTTATCCGTTTTTATTTTTATGAATATATTATTTATAATTGTCGAGAACTAAAAAACTATTTTATACTTTATAATATTCTAGCATATGGGGTTAAAACATTTGCACTTTTTGCAACTTTTTGCGGCGG
>NZ_SRZM01000097.1 GCF_019402445.1 Brachyspira pilosicoli | reverse complement strand
ATATAATTTTATCTATAACCAAGAAAAGAGGTTTTATATTTTATTATAATTTTATTTATATAATTTTATTTACTATTTCCTTATTTACTTGACTTTTTAAATAGTTATATTAAACTACTTAATTGGGAGAGAAAAAATGAAAAAAATATTTTTATTTGTATTATTAATTACTTCCACATTCTATTACAATCTTACTGCTGTTGATGTAAGTTTAGGTTTTGTAGGTCAATTTGGTATGAGCGGAGCTGTAGCTGATTCTTCTTCAATATTACCATCAAGTTTTAGAGATTTTGACATGGGGTATTCTTTTTTGGTTGGAATAAAAAATAATTTCACTGATAATACAGCAATATCAATACTTGCAGACCTTGGATATTACCATGATGGTTATGCTTTAAAATATGATATAAATGGCAATAGAGCAACTGAGAATTATCAATTTGATAGTTTTATGGTTGGAGGAATGTTTAAATTTCATTTCTTTTTCATGTCTTTATCTGCCGGAGGCGGTGTAAAAATACCTATTAGCGGTTCTTATCGTATAGAAAATAGTTATTCTAATCCATTAGGATATAACGGAAAATACTATCTTGATAGAGGTGATATAACTGATATTTTTGACAATGCTTTAATACCATATATAAAAGCTTCTTTAGATTTCCATATATTAAATTATCTACTTATAGGTGTATATGTTAATTATGATTTTGCACTAAAGTTTAACAACAATGATTATTTAAGTAATATTAGAATTGCAAAACAATCTATAAGTTCATTAGATATAGGGTTACAGTTTGGATATTTCTTAAATATTTCAGGAAACAGATAGGATTTTTAATAAATGAATAAATTAGACAATTTTTTAGATATTAGCGAAGAGGTAAAAACTGCTTTAGATGAAAAAAAGGCAGTAGTTGCATTAGAAAGCACAATAATATCACATGGTATGCCTTATCCAGAAAATATAGAGAGTGCTTTAAATTGTGAAAAAATAATCAGAGATAATAATGCCGTACCTGCCACTATTGCCATAATAAAAGGTAAAATAAAAATAGGCTTAAATAAAGAAGAACTTGAATATATGGGAAGTACCAAAGATATAATAAAAACAAGCAGGAGAGATTTACCTGCAATATTAGCTTTAAAAAAAGATGGTGCAACAACCGTAACTACAACTATGATAGCTTCTTCTCTTGCAGGAATTAAAGTATTTGCTACAGGAGGAATTGGCGGAGTTCATAGATATGCACAAGATACTTTTGATATATCAGCAGATTTACAAGAACTAGCTAAAACAAATGTTGCTGTAGTATGTGCTGGGGCTAAATCAATATTAGATTTGGGGCTTACTTTAGAATATCTTGAAACTTTTGGGGTGCCTGTACTTGGTTATAAAACTTCTAAATTCCCTAATTTTTACACAAGAGATAGCGGTTTTGATGTTGATTATAAAATAGATACTATAGAAGATATAGCAAATATTCTTCACACAAAATGGTCTTTAGGTTTAAATGGAGGGGTTGTTGTATGCAATCCTATACCAGAAGAATATGAAATGGATAAAAATTATATAGATAAAGTAATAGAAGATACTGTTAAAGAAGCAAAAGATAAAAATATATCTGGTAAGAAAGTAACTCCTTTTATATTGGCTAAACTTCATAGTGTAACAGAAAATAAGAGTCTTAAAGCTAACAAAGAATTAGTTTATAATAATTGCCGTGTAGCTGCAAATATAGCTTATAGTTATTCAAACTTACAAAAATAATTAATAAATATTTTCGGATTTTATTCATATGGAAAGTTTAAACATTAAAGATTTTTTAAATTTCAATTTTTTATCTAATATAGAGATTTCAGAGGATAATAAAAATTTATTGTTTGTCAAAAGCAATCAAGATTATGAGAAAAACAACTATATTTCTGATGCTTTTATTTATAATATTGAAAAAAATAAAACATATAAGCTCACTTCAGTAAAAGATGCTTCTCTTGTTTCTTGGCTTAATAATGATACTATAATATTTAAATCATCGTTACGAGATGAAGAATTGAAGAGCAAAAAAGATGAAGAGTTTATTGATTATTCTTTGTTCTATTCTATCAATATCAATGGAGGAGAGGCAGAGAGTTTATTCAATATTGAACTTGAAGTAATAGATTTATATTCAATAGATGAAAACAATTTTTTAATAAAAGCAGTTTATGATATTAACAGAGAGAAAAAAAGAAAAGAAGAAAATTATTTAGAATGGGCAAAAGAAGAAGTTGATTATGAAGTGTTTGATGAAATTCCTTTTTGGGTTAATAATCTAGGTATAACAAATAAAAAAAGAGATAGGCTTTATCATTACAATAAAAAAGAAAATAAATTAACTGCCATTACAGATGAATATAGTAACGTTAACTCTTTTAAATATAAAAACGCTAAAGTATTATGCATTATAAACTCTTTTAGAGATAAAGCTCCTACCACTTCAGAACTTCGTTTGTATGATATAGAAGATGTTAATAATATAAAAGAAAAAATTATTATAGATTCTAATAAATATGCAATATACTTCGCTGATTTTATAATCGATGATGATAATAAAGAAAAAATCATCTCTGTTATGACAGACATGAAAAAATACGGACTCAATGAAAACAGCAGTTTCTATTTAATAGATGAGAATAATAATATTAATCTTCTATATCATTATGATAATGGTCTTGGAAATATGATAGGAACCGATTGTTCTTTCGGAAGCGGTAATGATATTAGAGTTTATAAAGATAAAATATATTTCGTAGGCACAGAAAATGAAAATGCTCATATAAAGTGTTTAGATTTAAAGGGAAATATAAACACTATAACCAATAAAAAAGGAGCTGTTAATTGTTTTGATATTTCTAATGATAATATATATTTTATAGGTTTTAGAGATTTGAAACTTGAAGAGATATATTCTATTAATAATGGTTTAGAAAAGCAATTAACTTTTTTTAATAAAGCTATATTAAAAGAAAAAAGTTTATCAATACCAGATAAAGTTTCATTTAAGACTCCTAATAATTTTGAAATAGACGGTTGGGTATTAAAGCCTATAAATTACGATGAAAACAAAAAATATCCTGCAATACTTGATATACATGGCGGACCTAAAACTGCTTATGGAGAGATATTTTTTAATGAAATGCAGGTTTGGTCTAATATGGGTTATTTTGTATTTTTCTGCAATCCTAGAGGAAGCGAAGGAAAAGGAAATGCATTTGCTGATATAAGAAAAATATATGGCACTATAGATTATGAAGATATAATGAAGTTTACTGATGTTGTTCTTGAGAAATATACTAATATAGATAAAGATAGAATAGGAGTAACAGGCGGTTCTTACGGCGGCTTTATGGTTAATTGGATAATAGGACATACTAATAGATTTAAATGTGCAGCTTCTCAGCGTTCTATATCAAACTGGATAGATGATTTCGGAACTACAGATATAGGTTATTATTTCAATCCTGATGAGTTAGGCGGAGATGTATGCAGCGGATTTGATAAATTATGGCAGCAGTCTCCATTGAAATATGCTAACAATGCTAAAACTCCTACCCTATTCATACATAGTGAAGAAGATTATAGATGCTATCAAACTCAAGCCTTTCAAATGTTTACTGCTTTAAAATATTATGGTGTTGAATCAAGAATATGTTTATTTAAAGGTGAAAATCATGAACTTTCAAGAAGCGGAAAACCCAAACATAGATTAAGAAGATTAAAAGAAATTACCGATTGGTTTGAAAAATATTTAAAGTAATTTAGATACTTGACAGATTTTTAATTTGATGTATATTTTTTTATTAAATTAATTTGGAGATTAAAATTATGCCTACTTATGAATATAAATGTAAAAAATGCGGACATGAGTTTGAAGAGTTTCAGTCTATGACTGCTGAACCTAAAGCTAAATGCCCTATATGTAAAGGAAGTGCTAAAAGAATAATTTCTTTAAACGCTGGAGTAATATTTAAAGGCTCTGGATTTTATGTTAATGATTATAAAGGAAAAAATAGCACATCATCATCTTCTTCAAGCAGTTCAAATAAGCCTAAGACAAGTTGCTGAGGAGTTTGATTAATAAGCTTATAGGTTATAAGCTAAAAAATATATAAATAAAAAATTAAGTTATATGCCAAAAAAAATATCTATAATGAATGTATCAGAAGAGGATTTATCTAAATTCTGTATTGAGAATAATTTTCCTAAGTTTCATGCATCTCAAATATTAAATTGGATATATAAAAAATATGCTATCTCTTTTGATGAGATGAGCAATATTCCAAAAGATTTAAGAGTTTTATTAGACGAAAATTATTTTATACATAACTCTAAAATAGAATCCATTACAGAAGATGAATATGGTACAAGAAAATTACTCATATCATTATATGATAAGAAAAAAATAGAATCTGTAATACTCGGTAAGAATGATAGAATCACTTTTTGTTTATCATCACAGGTTGGTTGCGGATATGGATGTGCTTTTTGTGCTACTGGAAGCATGGGACTTTCTAGAAATCTTACTGCTGATGAAATACTCGCCGAGTTTATATTAATGCGTGCTGTTACCAAAAAGGTTAATTCTATAGTATTTATGGGTATGGGGGAGCCTTTAGCTAACACAAAAAATTTATTCAAAGCAATAGACACTATTAACTCTTATAAAGGATTTAATTTAGGTATAAGGCATATTACCATATCAACATCTGGAGAAGTTGCGGGGATAAAACAATTAATAGAGAGAGATTTAGATTGCAGATTAGCTGTTTCTTTGCATTCTCTTAAAAATGAAGTTCGTGATAAAATAATGCCTATAAATAAAAGATATCCAATAGAAAACCTTATAAACATACTTAAAAGATATAGCAAAAATGGTAAAAGAATGATTACTTTTGAGTGGGTTTTAATAAAAGATGTTAATGATTCTGTTAATGATGCTTATAGATTGGTAAACTTAAAAAAAGAGTTTCCTTTCAAAGTTAATATTATACCTATGAACCCTGTAGAACATGCTCCAGAGTTACAAAGACCAAATAAAGATATTATATTAAGATTTAAATCCATATTAAAAGATAATGGAATAGAAGTTGTTGAGAGATTTAAACAAGGTCAAGAAATTTTAGCAGGATGTGGGCAGCTTGCTGTAAAAAATCAATAACATTACAAAACAATACTTAATTTCTATTTCTGCTATTTAAATAATTCATAAGCCTATCAAAATCAGCATTCAAAATTAAATCTTCTGGAAAATTAATGTCTTTAAGCATATTCAAGGAAGCTTCATGATTTCCTACATTGTATTTTGAATGAGAATCTGAAGTAACTACAATATTTAAATTATATTTTTTACATAGTAATGCAACTTCTTTGCAATTTATATCACTACCCTTTCTCACTTTAAAAGAAGCAGAGTTAATCTCTATAAGTTTATTATAGTCTTTACAGAGTTTAATTATCTTTTCCATATCAAATGCAAACTTAGGATTTCCTACATGCCCAAGACAATCAACATAACTATTTTTTATTAAACCAATATAACCATTAGTATGAGATTCTATATTTGAAGGAGTAATAGAATCCTCATGATAAGAAGCTATAACAAAATCTAAACATTCAAGAACATTTTTTCTTAAATCAATATTTCCATCATAATCTATAATATTAGCCTCAGCCCCTCTAAGTACCCTAATACCATTAACATATTCAGGTATATTATGCATAGACCTAAAATGCACAGGCTTAGCACCATCACTAGACTTAGGACCATGGTCAGTAATAGCAACAGCTAAAAAACCTTTATCCTTAGCAGCATTTATAATTTCATCTACTGTACTAAAAGCATGCTGGCTAACTATCGTATGTGTATGCAAATCGGCTATTATTTTCATTAGCAAGTAAAATCCTTATATACTTTTAGCCATATCTACTATAATGTCTTCTACTTTTTCTAAACCTATATAATCGCTATTAAAACAAGCATGATAATTTCTAGCATCTCCCCATACTCTTCCAGTATAATAATTATAATGCTTAGCTCTTAATTTATCTCTATCTTTAAGAATTTTCTCTACACTAGCACTGTCTAATTTATATTCATTAACCGCTCTATTTATTTTACTTTGCATATCTGAATGTATAAAAATATTAATACAATTATCAAATTTCTCTAAAACATAATCAGCACATCTTCCAACTATAACGCAAGAATGTTTACTAGCAATTTCTTTTATAACATTACTTTGAGCAAAAAACATAGTATCCTGTAAAGATTCACCATTACCAAATACCATATTACCAGCATAAGAACCAGATATAGCAAAATTAAAAAGAGAAGGAGAAGTTAATTTCTGCTCATTTTCTTTTATATAATCAGGAGAAAATCCAGTTTTATCAGAAGCCATTTCTATAATAGCCTTATCATAAAAAGCAATTCCTAATTTTTTAGCAACATCTTCTCCTATAAATCTTCCCCCACTTCCAAACTCTCTACTAATAGTAATAATAATTTTTTTATCCATAAAGATTTCCTCCAATAATTTTTAATCTCTTGACAAATTAGCCCCTACTTCCTTCATTCTTAATAATATATCATCTGTAGGTTTTTCTTTCGCTATAATAGGTTCTTTAAATAAAGAAATACCATTCTTTTTGGCATCCTCAACCCAATCTCGCATCCATTTTCCATCACCCCAGCTATAAGAACCAAAGAAAAATACTCTTTTATTTTTGAGAACAGATTTTATATCATTATACATAGGCAAAAACTCGCTATCTTCCAAAGTTTCAGCCCCCATAGCAGGACAGCCTAAAGCTATTGTAGAATACTCCTGAGCTTTATTTATATCAAAATCATATGCCTTAAACATATCCGCTTGACATTTTTGAAGTTCTATACCCTCTTTAAGAGCATTTGCCATAAGCCTAGTATTACCTGTTTTACTCCAGACAACTATAGCTATTTTCTTATTCATAAATTTACTTTTTTATATTCTCTTTTGCTTCTTCTATAGACTTTGATGCCTCTTCCAATGATTTACTTAAAGTATCTTCAGCATTCTTTTTTACATCTTCTATAGTTTCCCCTGCCTTATCTAAACCATTATCTATAGCATCATTAGCAGTATTTAATCCCTCATCTATCTTTTCATCAACATTCTCAAGCAGCTTATCAACTTGTTTTTCTATATTCTTTTTATCTTTTTCACAGGAAACAAAAAATATTAATGAAATAATAGATAATACAAAAAATATTCGCTTCATAAAAAGTCCTTATCTAAGATATTATAATTATATTAATAATATACTATTTGTCAAGATAATATAACTTTTTAATCTGTCCAAACTTGTCCTGTCTGACATCCGCCTATAAACATTATAGTTATTTTATTATTAGTCATTAATTGACCTAATTCTTTTGTTTCAAATTCAAAACCTTCTTTTCCTTCTAATTCAAAATCTATTGCAAACCAAATTCCTAATTTTATATCATCTACTATATTCTGTTTATCCATATCTAATAAATATAATTCAGGCTCTTTTTTTAAATCACAGCCTATATTAGTTAAAAATATATCAAATCTTGTTTTAAATGCTTTATAAACATCATTAGTAGATATTGGAAGAGTTGGTCTTGTTCTCCATTTTGATTTTACTGACATAGATAATGCTCCTGAAGGAATCGGAGTAGGAATCGACTTATATATAAAATCGGTGAATACTTCTTTAACTTCTTTTGGTGTATTTGGAACTTCAAAAGACAAAGTAGGTATTTGACTGTTTATATAATCTAAACCAATAACAACATCATTAGTTACAAAATTTGTAACATAATTAGTAGATGGATCAGTTATAACATTTTCTGGGGCAAGTATATTAGGACGCTGCTGCTGACATGAAGAAATCAAAATTAAAAATGCAAGTAAAAATAAAACTAAACTTTTCATAGGAGTTAGCTCCTCATATTTACATACTTCTTACTTAATATAAAACCTATATTTAAATAGTATGTAAACATTTATTAAAAAAGCAATCATAAAATATATATAAAATCATTTATTTAAGAAAAATAACTATAAAATTAATAATTACATATAAAATTAATTCTATATTATAAAATTATTACGATATAGGAGCATTTGATACATACACATTAATTCTATATTTATTTTTTACTGTCTCTGAATTATATATATTAGTCGCTTTAGCTAACCTATCATTATATTTCTCAACTAAAAAATCAGCATCCTTAACCTTTGGAGCAAGTATCACCTCTTTTAATGCTTTGTTGTCAAATAAATATAAATAGTTTTTGTAGGAGCGTTTCATATTATCATCTATATGTAAAGGATTACTTCCATATTCTAAAAGCTGTATAATACGCATTTCTTGTTCTTCTACAAATGAAGAATCTTTTATTAAATACTGTATATTCATAAGAAGCTGACAAGAATATTCTAACTCTTCACTATTAAAAGATTTTATAATATCAAATATATTATTGAAAATATAACCTATTTTATTTTTTAACTTATCATAAAAATCATTTCCATCATTCCAAAGAGTATGATAATTTTTATTTAAATCTATTATAAGTGAATTATAATCAGATTCTGAAGGATTAAATATTATTTCATTTTTTCTATAGTTATAATAAAGCACATAATATAATGGCAAAGTATTCTCTTCATAAGACTCTATATAAGAATTGTTCTCTTTATTATAGGAAAAAGAAAAAAGTATACTAGAGTTTATATTATTAAACGAAGTATCAAAGAAAGATTTATTAAAAACTAAACAGCAGCCTGTTCCTTCTTTATTATCATTTTTACCATATAACCTATACATAGTAAGAGAGTCTTTACATCTGCTAAAAGAAGTTTGTAATGCAATAAAATTATTAACTTTAGAATGTTTTACATTTAAGCTATTATCTCTAAGAAGCTTCATTAAAACTTTACCTTCTTTAGGGTCATTAGCATTTTTCACACTTGTCATTCTAAACTTATTTTTCTTAAGATAGCTATTATAATTTTTTAAATTAGCTTCTTCTGTTTTATCATATCTTTTGTCAAAAGCCATCTCATCAAATACTTCTATGCTAGTATAATGCGATATCTCTTCTATATTGTCATAATCTTTTACTGATATTAAATATAAAAGTATATATTGTAGTATCCACAATCTTTTTAATTTATTTTTATCAATAATATCTCTTGTAACAAAATAAAAATATTCTTCCTTTTCTTTTACCCAAAAACTCTCTTGATTTAAGATTATATTTATTAGTTTATCTATATCTATAAAATATATAAACTTTGATATAATATTAAAAATATTAATTGATTTATATTTATCTACACTTATTAAAATATCCAAAGCTTTATCATATTCTTTTAAACATATTAAAGAATTAGCCTTAGAAAAATAAACTCTCTCACAAATAGAATTATCATCAATATAATTATACTCAATCATATCGCTGTCATCTATATCTGATTTTTTAGTGTTTTTTATCTCCTTTGATTTTAAAATATCTATAGCCTTGTCAAAATATTCTATAGCCTCTTTATATTTATTTATTCTATTTAAACAATTTCCCTTATTTAAATAAACTATCTCTAAATATTGATTGCTCTCTATTGCTTTATCATACATTTTAAGAGCATTATCTATCTCTCCAAGCTTCTCCAGCATAATAGCTACATTTAAATAAGCATATTCATAACCTAACTTACCTGCTATATTAAAATAATCTAAAGCATCTTGATAACGCTCCAATTTTGAATATATTATTCCTATATTAAAATAAGATATTTCAGATTTATCATTTATCTCTATAGCCATATTAAAAGAAGACAAAGCATCATCATAAGCATTTAACTTAGCAAGTATTATACCTTTGTTAATAAAAGCTTTTTCATATAAAGGATTTACACTTATAGCCTTATCATAAAACTCTATAGACTTTTCGTATTGATTTAAATAATATAGAGTTAATGCTTTTTTGTAGTAGACTCTTGCAAAATATATCTCTTTATAATTATTATCCAAATGTTCAGCGTAAGTATAAAAATATTCTATAATTTTATCGTATAATCTAAGAGCAGAGGCATATTTAGTTAAGCCAAAATATAACCTCGCCTGAATAAACCAACTATCTATTTTATCTTTCACAGTCATAATATAAATCCTCTATTTTATATTAATATATTTTTTATTATTATCAATATTCAAAAATAATTTATAATAAAAAAATAAAATTTGACAAAAAGTTATGTTATTATATAATAGATATTAATTTTATTCGCTCGGGTGGTGGAATAGGTAGACACAACAGCTTGAGGTGCTGTCGGGTAACACCGTGCTGGTTCAAGTCCAGTCTCGAGCAATTTTTTATAAATATTTACTCGCTTCTTTTATACTCAAATTAGACATATTATTTTTATGCTTATTAATGAAATCTACAACCCATTTAGTATTGGTTTTACTGTAATCTCTAAGTGCCCAGCCTATAGCCTTATTTATAAAAAACTCATTTTGATTTAGATTATTAATTATTATCTCTTCAAGTAAATTAGTGTTTGTGTTATTTTTTCTTATAAGCTGATGACATATAGCAACTCTTCTAAGCCAAAAATTATCGTCTACTGACCATTCTAATAATATTGAATTGACATCCTCATCTCTCAAAGCAATATCACCAATTATTCTATGAAAGCCATCAACACTGTCCCACCATGATTTTGTTAATATATATTCTTTTAATTTTTCAATATGAGTTTTATTTAAATATTTTTTCTTTAAACTCAAATAATCAATAGCACAATATTGAAACTCTCTATATTTACTCTTAAAACATTTATCTGTAAAACAAAAATCAATATTATCTGTTTTTTTGTATTCTCTAAAAATGTTATTTTCTATATTTTTTCTGCTTTTAGAGTCCACACCCAAAAACTCAAATTTATTTTTCATGTATGCAGACATTTCTTTAGATTTTTGATTGTTTTGTAATTTTGTTAATTGTTCAAATATATCATTTAGCATAATTAAATATATTTACTCAAAATCTTTTAAATGTCCTTTTGACACTTTTTTAAATGCTCTTAAATAATATTTTATATCGTCCAAATCTCTAATTGACAATACCTTATGCATTAAAAACTGAGGAGTAAAACTTAAATTATAAAGCTTCTGTATCCAGCATTTTATTTTCTCTTCGCCGACATCGGTTTTCATTATAGCCTTACGCATATCATAATCTTCCCAATTTTCTGTGGTAAACCAATTCTCTCTTTTGCATTGATTAAATAATTCTGTACCAGGATATGGAATTATAATTGTGGCCTGCATTGTTTTAGCATAACCTTTTAAAAGAAGCTTTTTAGTAAGCTCATAAGTTTTCTCAATATCTTCTTCAGTTTCCCAAGGGTAGCCTAGCATTACAGTTATATGAGGAGATAGCCCTGCATCAGATGCCGCTTTACAAGAAGGAAGTATCTCTTCTACTTTATTGCCTTTTATGAGCCTATCTAATGTGTTTTGACTTGCTGATTCTAAACCAAATAACAAGAATCTAAAACCTGCCTTTTTCATAAGTCTATATTCTTCTTCATTGCAAGCCCCAAAACGCATATTACAGTCAATATTAACTTTTTTGTTTAGCTTTTTGTCTATCATAAGATTACAAAAATCATTAAGCCATTTCTTTACAGGAAAACAACCCGTGTCATCCATTATCTCTTTTATATTGTATTTATTATATAAAAACTCTACTTCATTAACTACGTTCTCTGCAGTCCTCGCACGGAAGTTTGTATATATACCAGTCCAAGAGCAGAAAGTACATCTATGATGCCAACAATCTCTGCCAGCCATTATATAAGTGCCTGGAATGCGTTTAAAATTTCCATTGTCATAAGCATACCTTTTCCACTCTGTTAAATCTCTATCTATAAACGGCAGACTTTTTAAATCATGTCTTAATTCAAAAAAGCCTGTATTTTTTATATTGTTGTTTTCTCTATAGTATATGCCTTTTTCTAATTGTGTTTTTCCATTTAAATATTCTATTAAGTTTAAAAGCAAAAAGTCATAATCTCCCCCTGTAAGCAAATAATCAACCTTACAATTATTCATAGTTTCATCAGGCATAGCTGTAACATGGTCGCCTGCAATAACAACAATCATATTTTTGTATTTTGCTTTTAAATCATCAACTATTTTCCAAGCTTTATATATAACAGGAGTTTTTACTTCAAAAAATAATAAATCAGGTGTATTAGAATCCAAATACTCATACCATTCTTTGGTAGTCATATTTCTTGCAATAGCATCAATAAAATCCACTTTATAGCCTGCATTTTTTATCATAGTTGCAGCAGTGGCAGGCACAACAGGATAAATATATGTAGGGCTCTTGAACCATTGAAATTGTCTGTTTTGTGAAAGTAATGCCACTCCCCTATCACTTTCAAATGGAGGATAGCCTATATATATTCTCTTTATTTTATTCATATATAAAACCTTTTAAAAATTTTGAACTATATTAACATAATTATAAATTATTACTTTATTAAAAGCAAATTGTAAACTATTTCAATTAATATAGTTTAAGAGACGTAAATAGGGTTAAATCAATAAATATTTACAGAATTTTTTATTCTAGTATTTTTTATTTATAACTTTGGCTTTGCCCACCGCTCTGCGTGCTTACGCAAGTCCCAACTTCTTTTACCGAGTAGGTACCTTTCGGTATTGGTATAAAAGAAGCAAAAGGACTGCATTTTATAAAATATAGCTAAAAACACATGGTATTACTTTATATATATTTATTATATATAAAATTGAAATATTTGCACTTTAGCTATTGGCAATCCACTTAATATTTAAACTCCACAGTATAATGCGTAATAGCTTCATCAGGCATAATATATTCTTTGTAATTCTTCATAAAAGCCTCCATCATATCAGCTCTAGCATCATTATACATAGCTTGAAGTATATCTTTACCATAAGGATGAGTTCCGTCTCGGTACATTTTAGCTGTTCTTCTAATATCATTAATTACATCAAGATATGA
Source organism: Brachyspira pilosicoli (assembly GCF_019402445.1). GTDB lineage: Bacteria > Spirochaetota > Brachyspiria > Brachyspirales > Brachyspiraceae > Brachyspira > Brachyspira pilosicoli_B. The sequence goes on along the minus strand of NZ_SRZM01000097.1, from coordinate 1,311 downwards.
TTGAATAGGAGGGCTTTTAACCATAATCTCTATATGACGATAATCTACAAGCTGTATTACTTTATTATTAATATTAAACATAACGTTTTCACCGCCGCTCTGCCATACCATTAAATTATCTGTATAATCTATTGGGGTAATAAGTTTCCAGCTGTCAGTTTCATTAGGTTTTTCTCTTGCTGCAAAAAATTGATTTTTACCTGCTCCTTTCAAATGAGTTTCTGAAACAGTAAAATATTCTTCGCCTCTCTTATAGGCTGCATCTATTTCTGCATAAGGAGGCTCAGGAACATAATATTCTTTTCCCTTAAATATCTTATATGAATATGCATTATCTGATTTATAATATATACCATCATTTAGTTTTACCCAATTAGGTTCTTTAGGTGTATGTATTCTTTTTTGTATAGGAAGCTGCATAAATCTTTGAACACCATTCCATATAATTTCTGCTTTATTATAAGTATCCAAATTAGCCTCTAAACTCCAATTCACGCCGTCTGTAGTTGACCATATCCTTTTATCATCTTCAAAGCTTTCATATTCTATACTCCATCTATTATAAGAAGAATCATATTCATAATAATATCTACGTCCTCTTGTAACATATATTTTATTTTTATCATAACTGACTACTAGTAAACTTCTCTCTCCCCAAGGAGTATTAAGTTTCTCCCAATTAGCACCTACAGAAGTATCTTTACTTTTATGTATCCTGTAATAATAACCCTTGCTTACTGTATATGACGGAGCATTAGGAGGTCTTGTTCCTGAAGGATTCTGTTCCATAAAAGTTTCTTCTAATCCCATTAGATATATATAATCTTTAAAGTAAAGAACCTGAGATACATTCATACCAAATTTACCTTGAAAACTTTCATTTGGATTATTTGGATTTGGTGTAGGCATTTTATATACAATATTATTTGAATTTCCTTGTCTCTGCCAATTAATCAAATCTGACGACGTATAATATGTATCATTATATAATAGAGAATAAATAAAATATCCATAATCTACTGAAATATTTGATACAAAACATTCTCCATAAGAACTAGGTTCATATATTACCCTATCACTTTCTATTACTGATATATTTATTATTTTATCATAAACATCATAATTATTTTTAACATATATATTTATATTGGCATTATTATCTATCTCTAAAACTACAAACCTATCTGTTTCATTTAATGTTTTACTTTTAGGGTCATAATTATACATATAGTAAGCTGGTATATACCATTTATCTTTATATTTCAACTTCCTTCTAAAGCTTCCAAATACTTCGCCGTCTTTGGCAGGCAC
>NZ_SRZM01000096.1 GCF_019402445.1 Brachyspira pilosicoli | reverse complement strand
CGCAGGGGCTAGTTCCCACAAATAATAAAAATGAAGAAAGTTAAAAATTTGTAGTATATACTGTTTCAAAATATTTGATAAATTATAATTTAGTTTTTTAATAATCAATTTTTATAATTTATAATAAAGATTCTCTACTATAATCTGTTATGTCTGTTCCTATTTTTTGAGCTAAATCTTTTACTGTAATTTTTTTATCATATATAGCATTAAGCTCAGCATCTGTCGCCCCTAAAAGCTCAACAAAAATAACTTTTCCATTTGGAGTATTTATTTCTCCTGCTTCATCTGGTATAGTGATAAAGCCTGTGATTTTTGATTTCTGTTCGGCATCAATTCCTTCTTTTTGTTTAGTCCATATATATTCATAAGGATTGAAAACCGCACCGCTTTCAAATACATATTTTGCTAATTGCTGTAAAAATCCTACTGCAGTTTTTATTTCATTATCTTGAGTATCATCATCTTTTGTATTATTAATTTGTTTTTCATTCATTTTTAATTTGAAAGTAAGTTCAAAACCAAATCCGCTATACTCTTTATTCTCTGATTCTTTTTCATAAAGTTCACTGAATCCGTAAGTAACAAAATGATAGTATCCATTTCCTCTGTAAATACTTATTCCGTCAAGAGGGTCTTTTCCGCCTAGCATATAACTTATTATAGGTCTGTAATGCAGAGGTTCTTTTTGTTCAGGATATATTTTCTCAAATGTTTCTGTGATAGCGTCGAAACCTGATGTATTTATCTCTTCGTTTAAATCTTCATTACTCATCATTTTATTCTCCGAATTATTATGTTAATTATTATAAAATACAGCATAAATAATTATTTTTCAAGGCTTTTATTAAAATATAAATAATTATTATTTAATTTATTTTGTTTTTATAAAAAATGATTGTAATATTAATTATATATGTTATAGTTGTTGAGAATAAAAACAAATTAAAACAAGGTTATGATTTTTAAACGATTTACAATAAAAAATATTCTGCGAATTAAGCAGTTTTATAATAATCTTAGAAAAAGATTGGAGATTGACTTTCGGTTGATTTCCAATCTTTTTTTTATTTCAACTAAAAATCTAAAAAAAATTTAGAATAATAGGAAGGCAAAATTTGAAACGTTATTTAATACTTGAAGACGGAAGTCATTATGAAGGCATTGGTTTTGGTGCTGATAATTTTAAAATAGGTGAATTAGTTTTTAATACATCTATGACAGGTTATCAGGAAGTGTTATCCGATTTATCATACTGCGGGCAAATAACTGTTATGACTTATCCTTTAATAGGAAATTACGGCATAAACAGAGATGATTTTGAAAGTCTTAATCCTGCAATATTTGGTCTTATAGTAAAAGAGGCCTGTAAAAGCCCTAATAATTTTAGGAATGCAGAAACTATAGATGAGTTTTTGAAACTAAAAAATATTCCTGCCATAGAAAATATTGATACCAGAGCTATAACCAAAAAGATTAGAGAAGTAGGAACATTAAAAGCTATAATGAGCGACACTATAGAAAATAAAGATGATATAGTAAAAATGCTAAAAGAAACACCATATATGAATGACCATGTTAAAAGAGTTTCTACAAAGAATGCTTTTCCTATACCAAACAGAGGAAAAAAAGTTGTGTTAATGGATTTTGGTGCAAAACTTGGCATAATAAGAGAGTTAAGCAAAAGAGATTGCGATTTAATAGTAGTGCCTTATGATACAGATGCAAAAACTATAATGAGTTTAAATCCAGACGGAGTAATGCTTTCAAATGGACCAGGCGACCCAAAAGATGTAAGAGAATCAATCAATACAATAAAAGAGCTTATAGGAAATGTGCCAATATTTGGAATATGTTTGGGGCATCAATTAATAAGTTTGGCATGCGGTGCTAACACTATTAAATTAAAGTTCGGACACAGAGGAGGAAATCACCCTGTTAAAGATTTGGAAACTAATAAAGTAAGCATTACAAGTCAAAATCATAGTTATGCCGTTGAAAAAGAGAGTTTACATAATACAGACTTAATTTTAACTCATATATCTCTAAACGATGAAAGCTGCGAAGGCTTAAAACATAAAAAATTCCCAGTATTCTCTGTTCAGTATCATCCAGAATCTAATCCAGGACCAGAGGACAGCAAGTATTTATTTGATAAGTTTATTGATATGATGAATAATAATTACGGAGAGAAAAATGTCTAAAAGAACAGATATAAAAAAAATATTAGTAATAGGTTCAGGTCCAATAATTATAGGACAGGCTGCAGAGTTTGATTATGCTGGCACACAGGCTTGTCAGTCTTTAAAAGAAGAAGGATACGAAGTTGTGCTTATCAATTCAAATCCTGCTACAATAATGACTGATGCCGCTATAGCAGATAAAGTTTATATAGAGCCTATTAATTTGGATTTTGCTAAGAGAATAATTTATAAAGAAAGACCTGATGCTATATTAGGTTCTCTTGGAGGGCAAACTGGTTTAAACTTAGTTGTTGAACTAGCTGAAAGCGGTATACTAGATGAATATAATGTTGAAGTATTAGGAACAGATTTGAATGCCATAAACACTGCAGAAGACAGAGAGCTTTTTAAGAAGCTTATGAATGATATAAATGAGCCAGTACCTGAAAGCGTGATTGTGCATAGTGTTGAAGAGGCAATAGAGTTTGCAAATAAAATAGGTTATCACTTGGTGGTGCGTCCTGCATATACACTTGGAGGAACTGGGGGCGGATTTGCACGCAATGAAAAAGAATTAATTGAGATATGCGAAACTGGTTTAAAAATAAGCCCTGTTCATGAATGTTTGGTTGAAAAGAGCATTGCGGGGTACAAAGAAATAGAATATGAGGTTATGCGTGATAATAATGACAATGCAATAGTAGTATGTAATATGGAAAATGTTGATCCTGTTGGAATACATACGGGAGATAGTATAGTGGTTGCTCCTTGTCAAACATTAAGTGACAGAGAAAATCAAATGCTTAGAAATGTGAGCCTTAAAATAATAAGAGCTTTAAAAATATGCGGGGGTTGTAATGTGCAGCTTGCATTAGACCCAAATAGTTTTAAGTATTATATAATAGAGGTTAATCCTAGGGTATCTCGTTCTAGTGCTTTGGCTAGTAAAGCTACAGGATATCCTATTGCCAAAATAAGTGCAAAAATAGCGGTGGGTATGACTTTAGATGAAATACTTAACCCTATCACTAAAAAAAGTTTTGCTTGTTTTGAGCCTTCTATTGATTATATAGTTACAAAATTCCCAAGACTTCCATTTGATAAATTTCCTAATGCCGACAGACAATTAGGCACACAAATGAAAGCTACAGGAGAAGTGATGAGCATAGGACGTAATTTTGAAGAATCTTTTCTAAAAGCTGTTCGCTCTCTTGAAATAAAATGCGAGCATATTATTCATAAAGATGTTTCTGAATATACTACAAAAAAATTGTGGGAGCGTATTGAATTAAGAGATGATTTGAGAATATTTATTATAGCTGAACTTATAAGACGAAAAGAAGATATAAAAGACATAATAGATATTACTCATATTGATAAATTCTTTTTGGATAAAATAAAAAATATAATAGAGTTAGAAAATAAATTATCTAAAAATAAAATGGATATAGATATTTTAAGAGAATCTAAAGAGAGAGGTTTTTCAGATAGTTATATAGCCAAAGTTTGGGCAATGGAAGAGATTGATATATACAAATTAAGACATGAAAATAATATAGTTCCAGTATACAAAATGGTTGATACCTGTGCGGGAGAGTTTGAAAGTGAGACGCCTTATTTCTATTCTACCTATGAACAAGAAAATGAATCTATTAGAAGCGACAAAGAAAGCATTATTGTTTTAGGTTCTGGACCTATAAGAATTGGTCAGGGAGTGGAGTTTGATTATTCTACTGTGCATTCTGTTATGACTATAAGAGAGGCAGGTTATGAGGCTATAGTAATAAATAATAACCCTGAAACAGTATCAACAGACTTTTCAATATCTGACAAACTTTATTTTGAACCTCTCACTATAGAAGATGTTATGCATATAGTGGAGCTTGAAAAACCTAAAGGAGTTATAGTGCAATTTGGCGGTCAGACTGCAATAAATCTTGCTGAAAAACTTGTAATGCATGGGGTTAATATACTTGGCACTTCTTTAGAAAATATTAACAGAGCAGAAGATAGACATGAGTTTGAAGAGATGTTAAAGGCTCTAAATATTCCTCAGCCTAAAGGGGAAACTGCTATAACTGTTGATGAGGCTTTAGTTATAGCAAACAAAATAGGATATCCTGTTTTGGTGCGTCCTAGTTATGTATTAGGTGGACGTGCTATGGAGATAGTTTATAATGATGCTGCTTTAAAAATATATATGGAGACTGCTGTAAAAGAAGTTAGCAATAAAGCTCCTATATTAATTGATAAATATATTGTAGGAAAAGAAATAGAAACTGATGCTATTTCTGACAGTGAGCATAATGTATTTATACCAGGCATAATGGAGCATATAGAGAGAGCGGGCATTCACTCTGGAGACTCTATAAGCGTATACCCTCCTCAAACTATTTCAAAAAAAGTAAAAGACAGTATTATTGATTATACCAAAAGAATAGGAGAAGGATTTAATTTTATAGGGCTTTATAATATACAATTTATAGTTGATAAAGATGATAATGTTTATGTACTTGAAGTTAATCCTAGAAGCAGCAGAACAGTACCTTTTTTAAGCAAGATAACTAATGTACCTATGGCTAATATTGCTACAATGTGCATACTTGGAAAATCATTAAAAGAGCAAGGATATAATGATTTATATAAAAAAGAATCTAATAAAGTATTTGTTAAAGCTCCTGTATTTTCTTTTGCCAAATTAAGAAAAGTAGACACTGTGCTTGGACCAGAAATGAAAAGTACAGGTGAGGCATTAGGCTTTGACATTAACTTTGAAAAAGCATTATATAAAGCACTAATTGCAAGCGGAATAAAAATACCTCTTCAAGGAAATGTTCTTTTTACAATAGCAGATGATGATAAGCCTGAAATTGTAGATATGGCAAAAAGATTTTCTAATATAGGCTATGGAATATATGCTACAAAAGGAACTGCTAATTTCCTTAGAAAAGAAGGGCTTTATATAAAAGAAGTTTCAAAGATTTATGAAAGCGGATTTGAAGATATAATAGATACTATAAGACTAGGAAAAGTTGATTATGTTATTAATACAATAGCAACCAACAGCAAAACTCATTCTGATAGTTTAGAATTGAGACGTGCTTCTGCTGAAAATAATATATCATGTATTACTTCATTAGATACAGCATATGCTTTGCTTAAAGTAATAGAATCTATGAACTTTAGTATAATGCCTATTGCTTAATTATACTGAAACAAATATACTTTATAGAATTAATATTTCTTAATATTTGGGGATTTAGGGAGCACATATACATGCATACTAAAAATAATATCTGACCGAAGTCCTCAGAGTGTATGCGACGGGCTTACCCAAAAGAACAATAATAAACTTAAAAATTTTAAGTATATATTAATAATAAATTTAAAAAGATGAGTAGATTTTTTCTATTCATCTTTTTTATTTTAAATGCTTTTAATAATTCAAAAAATATTTATAATAAATTTATTAATACAATTTCATAATTAGGATTAATATATGAGTTTAGAAAATAAGCTTAAATCTGCAATATTAGGTCTAGCTGTTGGTGATGCTTTAGGTGTTCCTTATGAATTTATTTATAGGGATATTATTAAAAAGAATCCTTGTAAAGATATGATTGGATACGGCACTCATAATAAAAAAGCAGGCACTTGGTCTGATGATACGAGTTTAACATTATGTTTACTTGATAATTTGAATAATAAAAATATAAATTATAATAATATTATGAATAGTTTTATATTATGGTATGATAATGGTAAATATACTGCTGACGGAGATACATTTGATATTGGAATAACAACAAGTGACGCTATAGATAATTATAAAATCCGAAAAAATCCTATAAAATGCGGACTATATGATGAATACAGCAATGGAAATGGTTCTTTAATGAGGATACTTCCTATTGCATTTTACATAAATAAATATTTTGATAGTCAATTATTTGAAAGTAATGAAGTTATAAATATAATATACAATGTTTCTTCACTAACTCATTCCCATAAAAGAAGTTTGATAGCTTGTGTAATATATACTGCCATAGCATTAAATTTAATAAATGACATGAATATCGAAGAAGCTATTAATAAAGCATTAAAAGATTCTTTTGATTATTATAAAAATGAAAAAGAGCTTAATAATTACGAAAGAATATTTGACTCTGATTTTAAAAAAATTAATGATGTAAAAATAGAAAGCAGCGGATATGTTGTTCATACATTAGAGGCTTCTATATGGATATTATTAAATACTTCAAATTATGAAGATGCTGTATTAAAAGCTGTTAATTTGGGCGATGATACAGATACTACTGCGGCAGTTACTGGAGGACTTGCAGGTTTGTATTACGGTATAGATAATATTCCAAGTAAGTGGATTGATACTTTAGTTAATAAAGAATTGATAATTAATATTTGTAATAATTTTTTTTATAATTAATATAACAAAAACTAATTTCTCTATAATATACAAAATAATTATAATATAAACTTTAGTATAATGCCCTATTGCTTAATTATATTTAAATATTTTTGCTAATTATTAAGCATAAGCATCAACATTATTTCCCTTATCTTTTGGGGCTGATATTGCTGATTTTGTTACGCCTCCAGAAATATAAACTCTCTTACATTCTGGGCATATAGATGTGTTTAATGTAACATTTTGAAATAATACTTCACCTCCAGACTTTTGAGCATTTCTTTCATTGTTTGCAACATGCTCTTGTTCATGAGAGGCTACAGCTGATGGGGCATTAGATGGGCTTATACGTGTTGGTGTTTTAAAAGATACTCCTATATCATTAGAGCCGTCTTGATATGTTCTATTGGCACAAGTTTTACATACACCTACTTCGCTTATTGGAGTTTTTTTGCTTGCTGAAATAGCTGAAATATTTGCAATGTTATTTGAATTTCTATAAGCACCTATTTCCATATAAACCGCCTTTCTAATTACTATAATATATTATAAACCCATAAAAATAAATATCAAGGAATTTTAAAACCCAATTATTCAGTTTAAATTATCTCTAACTCTCCACTCATACATTCATTAAACTCATCAAAAGTTTTTATATTATGATACTGCCTTATAATATTCTATACACATTATTTCATCAGGAGTTTTATATTTTTATATCATTCTTCTCTTTTCTTCTGTAAGCATATTTATTATATCATTGGCACATCTTAAAAATATTTTTCATATAACTCATTTCTAATATAAAAAAGAAATAGCCCAAATAAATGGACTATTTCCTTTCTTAAATAACAAAAATTATATAATAAAACTTATATGAATAAAACTATTTTGTGCTAGGACCAAACTTAAATCCTACCTGCAAACCTATATCAAAACTAGAATAAGAAACATCTTCAACTGCCAAGAAATTACCAAAGGCAGGATAATTATTAATAAAATTATTGTTTATAGAATATACTGTAGGCTCTAAACCAAAATCATATCCTAAATATAAACCAACATTAATAGCTAAGTTTTGTGCAAAGAATATAGAATAATCAAAAGTTAATTTTATATAAGGTATAACTTTAGTAAGAAAATTACTAGAAATATAATTATAATCAATTTTTGTACTGCCTTTAACACTTCCTATTTTATAATAATATTTACCAGCTAAAGGCACTTTCACTCCAGCACCAATACCTATAGCAAAATTATAAATATTAAACTTTGGAAGTATTCCAACTTGAAGGCTTTCAAAAGTATAAGTATCAGAAATATTTTTATCAAGCTTGCTTATATAAGAATAACTATCATGACTATAACCTAATTCTCCAAGCACACTTACACCCATATTATTATTAATAGCAAACATATACCCAAGCTGAGCAGAAACACCAGCATCTAAACCAATACCATTATTTTTACCGATAGCATTTCTAACTTCACCATTATGAAGATTATTATAATACTCTCCCCAATCAGTTAAATCATAATCATAAACCCCAAAACTCATACCAATAGGAACATTTAAAATAAACTCAAATCCACTAGCAGCAAAACTTGTAGCTGTTATAAAAATAAAAACAAAAATAGAAAATATAATTTTTTTCATAAATTGCACCACCAATTTTATAATATCTTATATATAATAT
>NZ_SRZM01000095.1 GCF_019402445.1 Brachyspira pilosicoli | reverse complement strand
CAAAGCCCTGCAAATAATTAAAATAAAAAACTTAAGAATTCTTAGAATACATTGAAATTATTATTTTATATAAATAAAATAAATATGGTGCTGCACGGTGTGTAGTTCGTTAAGAGCAAAATTACCACAAATAAAAACTTAAAATAATTATTGTTAAAATATTTGAATTTTTTTATTTTTCTTTTATAATATATTAAACTTTATTTTAGACTTTATATATTCACTTCAATACTTTTTATATATTTAATCTTTAATCCGTATAAAGAATTTTTTTAATTTATAAAAACCTATAAAGGAGAGTTTATTATGGCAGAAAAACAAATACTCAATTTTGAAGCCGAAACAAAACAGATATTAAATTTAATGGTGCATTCTATATACACTCATAAAGAAATATTTTTAAGAGAGCTTATATCAAATGCAAGCGATGCTCTAGATAAAGCAAGATTTGAATCTATAACTAAAAGCGATAAATATACTGATATAGATAATTTAAGAATAAAGATAGAAATAGATGAACAAAATAGAACATTAAGCATTATAGATAACGGAATAGGTATGACAAGAGAAGATGTTATCAATAATATAGGCTCTATTGCAAGAAGCGGTACTAAAGCATTTTTGGAGAAAATACAAAAAGATAAAGAAGCATCAAAAGAAAGTGGAATAGATTTAATAGGACAATTTGGTGTTGGATTTTATTCTGCATTTATGGTTGCTGATGATATTATAATAGAAACTAAAAATGTTGATAGTGAAAAGGGCGTTCGTTGGGAGAGTAATGGAGACGGTTCTTATTCTATAGAAGATATTGACAAACAAGACAGAGGCACAAAAATTATACTTAAGTTAAAACCAAAAGATAAAAAACTAGAAGAAGACGGATTTGTTGATGATGATTATTGCAACAGATACACTTTAGAAGGACTCATTCATAAATATTCAAACTATGTTCATTATCCTATAGTTATGGATATGCCTATACCAAAAAAAGATGAAAAAGAAGTTCAGCAATATGAAGAGAAAACTATTAACTCAATGGTGAGCATATGGCAGAAATCAAAAAGCGATGTTAAGGCAGAAGAGTATAATGAGTTTTATAAAGAGCATTTCCACGATTATGCAGACCCATTTGAAGTAATACATACAAAGGCAGAAGGTACTATAGAATATACTGCACTTTTATTTATACCTTCAAAAGCACCTTTCAATTTCCTTCACCCAGATTTTGAGAGAGGCTTAGAGCTTTATTCAAGAAATGTGTTTATAATGGGTAAATGTAAAGACTTGCTTCCTGAATATTTAAAATTTGTAAGAGGTTTGGTTGATTCTCCAGACTTCTCACTTAATATTTCAAGAGAGATTTTACAGCATAGCACTCAATTAAAAAGAATAGCATCAAATGTTGAAAAAAAGGTTTTAGAAACTTTAGAAAATATATTAAAAAATGACAGAAAAAGATATCAAGAGTTTTTCAAAGAGTTTGGCGAGTCTATAAAAATAGGAATATATTCAGACTTTAGCAAAAAAGATAAGCTATCTAATTTGTTGTTATTCCAGTCATCAGAGACAAAAGACGAAGAATATACAACATTAGCAGAATATAAATCAAGAATGAAAGAAGGTCAAGAGTTTATATATTATGCAGCTGCTAAAGATAAAGCTACAATAGAAAAACTTCCTCATATGGAGGGCATGAAAGATAAAGGTTATGAAGTGCTTTATTTCACTGACAGAGTTGATGAGTTTATGGTTGGTATGATGAGAGAGTTTGACGGCACTAAGCTTCATTCTATACTTCAAGCTGATAACAATACAGAAAATAAAGATGAAAACAAAGATTCTACTAATAAAGATGTACTTAATGCTATAAAAGAGGTGTTAGGTGCTGATAAGGTTGCTGAGGTGAGAGAAACTAACAGGCTTAAAGAGAGTGTTGTATGTTTATCAAATAAAGAAGATTCTATAAGCTTTAATATGGCTAAAGTACTTGCTGAGAGTGGTAATCCTATGTTTGCTATGAAGCCAGAGAGAGTATTAGAAATTAATACTTCTCATGATGTATTTAAAGCAATAGAGAAAGAATATCAAGCTAATAAAACTTCTGATTTATTTAAGGAGTATAGCGAACTTCTTTATGATGAGGCTTGTATACTTGAAGGACTTCCACTTGAAGACCCTAAATTATTTGCAAGCAGAATGAGCAAATTAATGCTAAAGTTATAATTGATAATGATTTTATTAAAGATAGAAATTGGGAGAATATTTTTAAAGATTATATTTTTTTAATTTTTATCTTTTTAGTGTTTTGTTTGTGGTGGATTTGCACCCCTGCGAAGCGTGCCTTAGGGTACCCCCACCGCTTCTTTTATACCAATAAGAGAAGCAAAAGAACTGCATTTTTATAATAATTAAAACATTGGAGTTAATTTATGAGATTAAAAATTATTACTTGTTTAATGATATTATCTGTTTTATTGGCATCTTGTTCTAATAATAATGAGTCATCTGATAACACATTAAATATCAACCTTGGTCCGCAGACAAAAAGTATAGACCCTGCTATAAGCTCTACTGTTATAGGTTCATACTATATCACTCATGCTTTTGAGGGTTTAACTACAATAGGTAAAGACGGAAAAATGTCCGGCGGAGCTGCTGAAAGCTGGGAAGAGCTTGACGGCGGTTTGAGATACATATTCCATTTAAGAACTAATGCTAAATGGAGCGATGGAAAAAATGTAACTGCTGAAGATTTTGTATATTCTTGGAGGAGAGTTGTTGATCCAAAAACTGCAAGCGATTATGGATATCAATTTGCTCCTGTAAAAAATGCAGAAAAAATTATAGCTGGAGAATTACCTAAAGAAGAATTAGGAGTTAAGGCTATAGATGATTATACTTTAGAAGTTGTATTAGAGAGACCTACTGTTTATTTCTTGGATTTAGTTGGCTTTACTACATTCTACCCTGTGAGAAAAGATATTATAGAACAGTATGCTGATAAATGGGAAGTAAATGCAGAAACTTATATAGGAAATGGTCCTTTTACAACTATAGAAATTTCTCCCGATGATAGAATAGTAATGGTAAAAAACACAAATTATTGGAATTATAAAGAAGTGTTGCCTGAAAAATTAAACTTTATAATGATGCAAAACCCTACTGCTTCTGTTGCTGGTATAAAAGACGGAACATTAGATTTTTCTAAAGTAGTTCCTACGCAAGATATACCTGTATTAAAGGAAGAGGGTATATTGCAAATAAAACCTTTATTGGGTTCTTACTATTATTGTTTTAGCACTACTAATGAGATTTTAAAAGATGTGAGAATACGCAAAGCTTTAACATTAGCTATTGATAGAAAATATATAGTTGAAAATGTTACAAAAGGCGGAGAAGTTCCTACTAGTGCTTTTGTGCCTTATGGTGTTAATGATGTTGATGGTGGAGATTTTAGAGAGAAGGGCGGAGAGTTCTTTGATATAAATGATTATGCTAAAAATGTTGAAGAAGCTAAGAAGTTATTGGCAGAGGCTGGATATCCAAATGGTGAAGGTTTTCCTGTTTTAGAGTTTAACACAGACAGCGGATTAAATGTTACAATATTTGAAGCGGTTCAGCAGATGTGGAAAGAGAATTTGGGCATAGATGTTCAAATAGTTCAAGAGGAGCTAGCTGCTTTCTTTAGCAATAGATATAGCAGATTATTTACTATAGTGAGAGGCGGTTGGTATGCAGATTTTAATGACCCTATTAATTTCTTAGATTTATTTACCACTCCGGCACCTTTAAACTTCCCAACTTTTAGTAATAAAGAATATGATGAATATTTAAAAGTAGCTTTAACTTCATCAGACAAAAATGCTAGAATGGACGCTATGCATAAAGCTGAAAAGATATTGATAGATAGTTATGCTATAATGCCTATGTATTTCAATACTGAGCCTTTGCTTGTATCAGAAAAATTAAAAGGTGTATATTATAATCCTCTTTCAATACATAGATTCACATATGCTTATAAAGAAAAATAATTTTTAATAAATTGTATTTTGCATTAAGTTCTTTTACTGCTAAATAAAGTATATACGGCAGTAAAAGGACTTTAATTTTTTTGTTATAGTTCTAAAAATGTGCATATTCTAATATTTTAGAAACATATATTATAATACCTATATTTTAGACTAAAATGAAGTTCTTTGTGAATCCTAAGCAAAAAAAATTAAAAACTAAATTTTGATAGACTCAAAGTTTTTAATGTATATAAAAACGATTATTTTATATCAACTTTTTTGTTGTTCTTTTTCCCGCATTTTGTTATATGATTTTTTATTCAACTTT
>NZ_SRZM01000094.1 GCF_019402445.1 Brachyspira pilosicoli | reverse complement strand
TTTGGCGATACTTGTGAACCTTGTAAAGCATTAATGCCTCATGTTCATGAATTAGCTAAACAATATGAAGGTAAAGTACCTTTCTATTCTTTTAATACTTCTAAAGCAAGAAGATTAGCTATTCGTGAGAAGATTTTAGGACTTCCTACTATTGCCATTTATAAAGACGGTGCTAAAGTAAAAGAAGTAACTAAAGAAGAAGCTACTATCGAAAACATTAAAGCTATGGTTGATAGCATGCTATAATATTTTAGTTTGCTTAAATAAAAAAGGCTCTATTATTTTTTAATAATAAAGCCTTTTTTGTTTTAACGATAAAAAATATTATTATCTAAAGTTTACAAATTGCAAAGGTATAGGATAATCTTTTCCTTTTAGCATAGTAATTACAGCTTGTAAATCATCTTTTTTAGCACCTGACACTCTCACTTGTTCATCTTGTATGCTTGCCTGAACTTTTAGTTTCATATCTTTTATATCTTTTACTATTTCTTTGGCTAAATCTTTATCTATACCATTAACTATTTCATTTATCTCTCTTACAGCATCACCGCTTGCTTTTTCTTTTTTCTTTTCTCTTAAACTTTTTTGATTTAAGCCTCTTTTAATAAACTTCTGAAATAAAATATCTTTTACTTGATTAAGTACAAACTCTGCAGGTGCTGTTATGGTTACAGTTTTTTCACCTTTGTTTAATTCTATTGTGATATTTTGCCCTTTAAAATCGAATCTATTGCTTATTTCTTTTACAGCAACATTAACACAATCGTCCATAACCTGCATATCTACTACTGAAACTATATCAAAGCTTGGATCTTTTGGCATAAACCCCTCCTAAATGATTTTTTATTTATTTTTTAAAACTTTATTATAAAGTTTTTTATATTCTAAAGCAGTTTTTAAAAGCGAATAATCTTTTTTCATAGCATTATCTACAAGATTATCGAAATGATTTTTATTATTATAATATAAATCGAAAGCTAAGTCCATAGCCTCAACGAATGACTTTTGAGAATATTCATTAAATGAAAAACCAGTTGCTTTTTTTATTGTTTTAGCTCCGTTGTAATTTATAACTGTATCTTTAAGACCGCCTACAGAATGCACTATTGGAAGGCTTCCATATTTCATACTGTATATTTGATTAAGTCCGCAAGGTTCAAATCTGCTTGGCATCAAATACATATCACTTGCTGCTGTTAGCTTATGTGCTAATGCTTCATCAAATAAAAATAACACTCTTATGTTTTTTGCCCTTTTTACTCTCGCTACAAAATCATTTTCAAAGTCTTTAAAATAATTATTGCTGCTAAATAAAAATATAAAATTAGCATCATAAGTAGAAATCTCAAAGAAAGATGAATATATTAAATCAAGCCCCTTTTGAGGGTCGAATCTTGATATCATTGTAACTAATGGATAATTTTTTTCTTTTATTTTTAATTCTTTATATAAAGCATTTCTTATTAATTTCTTTTTTTCTTTTGTATTTATATCATAATTGTATTTTATGTATTTATCTGTTGTTGGATTCCATTGAGTGTCATGCATGCCGTTTAATACGCCGAATAATTTACCTTGTTCATTTTTGTTTAAAAGTAAATTGTTTAATCCGCATCCAAACTCTTCTGTTTGTATTTCTTTGGCATAATTTGGGCTTACTGTTGTTACTATGTCTGAAAGTATAATACCTGCCTTTATAAAGCTCACATATCCATAAAACTCTATTCTGCTTGGTATAAAATATTTCCATGAGATATTGAGAAGTGAGTATATGTCTGTATTAAAATTACCTTGATAGGCTAGGTTATGAATAGTAAATATTACTTTTGTATTTTTAAAAGCTTCTTCGGTGTTGTATATTTCTTTTATATAAATGGCTGCCAATGCACTTTGCCAATCATGTAAATGAACTATATCTATTTTTATATTTTCTTGTTTGTGTAAATAAATTAATAATTCTATTGCACTCTTAGTAAAAGCTATAAACCTTTTTGCATTATCTTCATAGTCTTTAGAGTTTTCTGAATATATGCCGTTTCTTTTAAATAAAAAATCATTCTTTACAAAATAAACATCAATATTATTGTATTTG
This sequence comes from Brachyspira pilosicoli, assembly GCF_019402445.1. GTDB lineage: Bacteria > Spirochaetota > Brachyspiria > Brachyspirales > Brachyspiraceae > Brachyspira > Brachyspira pilosicoli_B. The sequence goes on along the minus strand of NZ_SRZM01000094.1, from coordinate 14,626 downwards.
TGTTTGATAATTTCTGTTTGTATTGTTTCTGAGCCAAGCTTTATATTGAATGAGGTGTATATGTTATTGTTTATTAATTTGTAGTTGTCTTTATAGAGTGGTATTATTAAAGAACTATTAACGTTTACTTGTTTTAAAGCATGCGGAAGATTTCCAGCAATATCTCCTAAGCCTCCAGTTTTTGAAAATGGATAGGCTTCACTTGCAATCATAAATACATTCATAAATAATAATCTCTTTTAAAAAATATATTTATAATATATTTATATACCTTTTAACTCTAAAAATCAACTGTTTAAAATTACATATATTGATTTTTTATTATTCTATTTTTAATACTCTTTTTACAACATCAATGTTTTCTATAATAAAACTTATAGAATTAAATATATAGTATGATGTAAATATTATAAAAAATATAAAAATAACTCTTTTTATAATAGTTTTTGATTTACTATCTTTGTCTTCAGTCCAAAATAATTCGATTATATCTTTCTTTTTTCTTCTTTTTATGTTTTTTGTTTTTTGCTTTGTATCTTCTTTTTTATTTTCTTCTTTCTTTTTTGGTATTAATCTAAATATTAAAGATACTACTATATATATTAGGCATAGAAGTATTATAAAATTAAATATTAGGTAAAATGTCATAATTTGTTCTATATTATTAAAATTTAAAGTTTCCATTGTAAATCTCCTTATGTTATAGTTTTTAAAAAGGACAGGCTATAGTTTGTTTATTTTTTATATCTGTATATTCTGCCTTCCAATAATGAGGGTCATTAATTTCTATATACTTTGTATTTTTAGTATCTTTTATTATTTTTTCAATAAAAGGTTTATTTAGAAAAATATATAAATGTTTTTCATCTCCAAAACCGCCAACAGATATTTCTCTTATTGTGTTTCCAGCTTTTAATTCATTATATAATATTTTTTCTAATTCATTATTTAATTTATGCAAATTATTATTTTTTATAATTTCATTTAATGTTTTAATTTGCTCTTCAGTTGTTTTTTTATTAAGAATAATATATTGTTCCAAGATAATATTCCAAAAATAAATATTTTATATTACTATTATATAATATATTGATTTTTTATTTTGTAAAAGGCTATATTATGTTATAATTTACCAATATCGGTTAAATATGTTTTATAAAAAAATATTATTAAGGAGTGAATATTATATGAGCAATGAAAATAAATCAAATACTTTAATAGAAAGAAAAGATGTAAAAATAGAAGATACTTGGGATTTAAGTTTATTATATAAAAATGATGAAGAGTTTGAAAAAGATTTTAAATCAATGGAAGATTTTTCAAAGGAAGTTAGTAAGTTTAAAGGAAAATTATCTAGCTCAGCAGCAGAATTAAAAAACATATTAGATACTATAATGAAGGCTTCTATTGTTTTAGAAAAGTTAGGCTCTTATGCATTCTTAAAACAAACAGAAGATTTAACTAATAATGATTCTAATATAAAAGTGGCAAGATTTGCAAAACTTTCTTCAGAGTTTTCAGCTAATTTAAGTTATTTTGAACCTGAACTTATGAGTATAGATGATGAAAAGATTAATAACTTTTTGAAAGATGAAGTATTAAAAGATTATTTAATTTATTTAAGAAACATATTAAAATATAAACCTCATACATTGTCAGAAAAAGAGGAGAGAATATTAGCATTACAAAGTGAATTGTCTTCAACTGCTTCTAATGTATTTGACACTTTAAATGACGCAGATTTAGACTTTGGAGAATTAGAACATAACGGCAAAAAAACTCCTTTAACTCATGCAACATTTTCAAGTTTTCAGGAAAGCCAAGATAGAGAAATAAGAAAAAATAGCTATAATCAATTTTATAAAGAGTATGATAAACACAAAAATACATTAGCAGAACTTTATGCAAGCCAAATTAAACAGGATATATTTGATGCTAGAATAAGAAATTATAACAGCGTACGCGAGATGGAATTATTTGCTGATGATATACCTGTGAGTGTTTATGATAGTTTAATTGAAAGTGTGCATAATGCTTTACCTGCACTTCATAGCTACTACGAATATTGTGCTAATAAATTAGGTATTAACGACTTTAGGCAATATGACAAATATGCCCCAGTGGTAAAAGATGTTAAGTTGCATCATACATTTAATGAAGCAATAGAAGTTTTAAATAAAGCTTTATCACCACTGGGTGAAGAATATGTATCAACTCTCACAAAAGGTCTTAATTCAAGATGGGTTGATAAATATGAGAATAAAGGAAAAACTAGCGGAGCATTTTCAGCTGGCTGCTATACATCAGAGCCTTATATATTGATGAACTTCAGAGATGAAAGCATTGAATCAGTATTTACTTTAGCACATGAGGCAGGACATAGCATGCATAGTTACTACAGCAGAAAAAATAACCCATTCCAGCATCATGATTACACCATATTTGAAGCTGAAGTTGCATCCACTTTCAATGAAAAACTTTTATTTAATTATCTTATGCAAAATGAAAGTAAAAAAGAAGTTAAGGCATTTTTACTCAATAAAGACATAAACGGATTTGTTGCTACAGTATTTAGACAGACAATGTTTGCAGAGTTTGAGCATATCATTCACAAAGAAGCAGAAGAAGGCAACCCTACAACATTAGAGCTTATAAGAAATGTTTATAAAGACTTACTTAAAAAATATTTTGGAGAAAAATCGGTTCTTGAAGAGGTAAGTGATTTAGAGGCTTTGAGAATACCTCATTTTTATCGCTCGTTCTATGTTTATAAATATGCTACTGGTATGTCTGCTGCTGTTGCTTTATCTAATGGAGTACTTGAAGGCAATGCTAAAAATGACTACACAAACAGAGATAACTATTTAAAATTCTTAAGGAGCGGAGGAAGCAGAACTCCTATAGAAAACCTAAAAGTGGCTGGTGTTGATATGACTAAACCTGATGTGGTAGAAAGTGCTTTAAAATTGTTTGCTAAAGAGGTTGAAGAATTAAAGGCGTTAAATTGATTATTCATTTTTAATTTTTTAAGGCTGGCATAGTTTTGTATGTGTCGGCCTTTTATTTGCATTTTTTGTAATATAGTATACTATCGTATGGTAAATAAACTTTAAGGAGAGTTATATGGAAATTTCAGACAAAAGCTGGGTTGTTACATTAATTTTAGCAATATTTTTGCCAGTACACAGATTTTATGTAGGAAAAATAGGAACAGGTATACTATATTGGCTTACTGCTGGAGGTTTAGGTATATGGTATATTGTAGATATCGTAATGATACTCTTAGACAAATTTACTGATAAAGAAGGCAGAAAATTAAAAAGATAATATTGTAAAAATAAGAAATTAAGAGGAGAGTTAATTGTTTTTTAACTCTCTTTTTTTATGCAGTGAGAATTTTTAAGTTTGTAAAAATTAGTTTTTATAATATTACTTTATTCTAATAAATTTAAATATGTTATTCTAATTGACTATAAAACAAAATATGTTATAATATTTCAAATTATTTGCATATTTTGTAAATAATAAAGTATCAATTCAAAGAGGTGTTATAATGTCAAAAATTAATTATTTAGGACAGTCTTATGATTTGTCTGGCGGAGAGTCTTTATTAGACTTCCTTAAACAAAACGCAAAAAAAGATTCCAAAGATGCAGTAGCAGCAAAGTTTAATGGAACACAAGTTGACCTTACATATACGCCTGAAACAGACGGCGATTTAGAATTGATACTTACCACCACCGATGAAGGGCTTGAAATATTAAGACACTCTACAAGCCACCTAATGGCTCAGGCAGTTAGAAGACTTTATCCTAATACTCAAGTTACTATAGGTCCAGCTATTAAAGACGGTTTTTATTATGACTTTGATGCTGAGAAACCTTTTACTGAAGAAGATTTGCCAAAAATTGAAGATGAAATGAAAAAAATTGTAAAAGAAAATATTCCTGTAGTAAGAAAAGTAATGAAAAAAGATGAAGCTATAGAATATTTTAAAAAAGCAAATGAACCATATAAAGTTGAAATTATAGAAGGCATAGACGCAGATACTGTATCATTCTATGAACAAGGTGATTTTATAGACCTTTGTAGAGGACCTCATGTACCTTCAACAGGCTATATAAAATCTTATAAACTTATGTCTGTTGCAGGAAGCTATTGGAGAGGCGATTCAAACAATAAAATGCTTTCTCGTATATATGGTACTGCTTTTGAAAGTAAAGAGGCATTAGATAAATATCTCAAAAAACTTAAAGAGGCAAAAGAGAGAGACCATAGAAAATTAGGTAAAGAATTAAACTTATTTAGCTTCCATGATGAAGGTCCAGGTTTTCCTTTCTGGCACCCTAATGGTATGATTATTTATAAGGCAGTTGAATCATATATAAGAAATGAGAATGATAAACGCGGATATGTTGAGATTAAAACTCCTGCTATACTTAATGAAGAATTATGGCATAGAAGCGGACACTGGGATAACTATAAAGAAAATATGTATTTTACAGAAATTGATGATACTAAATATGCTGTAAAACCTATGAACTGCCCAGGCGGTTTGATTGTTTATAATTCTAATATACATAGTTATAGAGATTTGCCTTTAAGAGTTGCTGAGTTAGGTTTTGTGCATAGACATGAGCTTTCTGGAGCTTTGCATGGACTATTTAGAGTAAGAGCTTTCACTCAAGATGATGCTCATATATTCTGTACAGAAGAGCAATTAGGCGATGAGATTATTAATACTATAGAATATTATTTATCTGTATATAAAGACTTTGGTTTTAAGGACTTTGAAATATTTGTTTCTACAAGACCAGCAAAATCAATAGGAAGCGATGAGATTTGGGAACTTGCTACTAAATCTTTAATGAATGCTTTGGATAAACTTGGCATAAGCTACAAAGTTAATGAAGGCGACGGAGCTTTCTATGGTCCTAAAATAGACTTTAATATTAAAGATGTTCTTGACAGAAATTGGCAATGCGGTACTTTACAAGTTGACTTCTCACTTCCTATGAGATTTGAGATTAGTTATGAGGGTAAAGACGGTAAAAAACATACTCCTGTAATGCTTCACAGGGCTATACTTGGTTCAATGGAGCGTTTTATAGGTATATTGGTAGAGCATTATAATGGTAAGTTCCCTCTATGGTTATCTCCAATACAGGTGGCTGTTGTTAATGTTCTTAATGAAGAGGCACAAATAAATAGAGTTCATGAAGTAGCTAAAAAGCTAAAAGAATCAGGCTTCAGAGTAGAAATTGATGAAAGTAATGATAATTTAGGTACTAAGATAAAAAAATATCGCTTGCAAAGAACTCCATATACAGTTATAATAGGAGCCGAGGAAGTTTCTAATGGTAAATTATCTATTAGAACACGTTCTTCACAAGAAATTAAAGATATGGATTTAACTGAGTTTATGGAAAAACTACAGAAAGAATCTAAGGAGAGAATGAATGATTCTATATTTACTACTAAATGAGGTAGCTAAATAATGGCAACAGTAAAAAAAGAAGGAGAGAGAATTAATCAGTTTATTACTGCACCAGAAGTTAGGGTAGTACATGATGAGAGAGGAAGCCTTGGTATTATGAGCATAAAAGATGCTTTAGCTTTAGCCAAGGAAGAGGGTTCAGATTTGGTAGAGATAGTTCCTACAGCAGAGCCTCCTGTTTGTAAGATTATCAATTATGGTAAGTATAAATTTGATATTCAGAAAAAGAGTAAAGAAGCTAAGAAAAAACAAAAGTCAGTTCAGCTTAAAGAAATCAAGATGCGTCCTCAAATAAGCATACATGATTATAACTTTAAGATGAAACATATTCGTGAGTTCTTAGATGAAGGCAATAAGGTAAAAATCACTATTATGTTTAGAGGCCGTGAGATGGCTCATACAGAGTTTGGTTATGACCTTATTAATAAAATTATACAAGATTTGGAAAATGAAGCTTCTACAGAAAAGCCTGCTAAATTAGAAGGCAAAAATCTTTCTGCAGTGCTTAATCCAATGAAAATGAAAAAGACTTCTTCTTCTGATGCTGAAGAATCTTCTAAAAAAGAAGCTTCAGATAATACTGAAGAATAAGTAAATATAATTAATTTTTTAAGCCCACTAACTACTTCGTACTTATCATACAAGTAGATTGAGCATATAGTAAATATAATTTTTAAAGGATATTAGTTTATGAAACAAAAGTTAAAAACAAAAAGCGGTGCTAAAAAACGTTTTAGATTCTCTAAGACTGGTAAAGTAAAGTTCGCTCATGCATTTGGTAGCCACAAATTCTTAAGCAAAAGACCTGACACTAAAAGAAAGTATCGTAAAGCAAGAATTGCTGATGATACTAATATGTTAGAGATGCCAAGATTAATGCCTTACGGTAGATAATATTAAAAGGAGACTAAAATGAGAGCAGTTAGCGGAATAGTAAGAAAGAAAAAAGTTAAAAAAATATTAAAAATGGCTAAGGGCTATTATGGTTCTCATAGCAAGCAAACAAAGCAGGCTAAAGAGGCTGTAATAAGAGGCTTAAAATATGCTTACCGTGATAGAAGACAGAAAAAGAGAATGATGAGAAGATTATGGACTCTTCGTATCAATGCTGCATGCAGACCTTTAGGTATATCTTACAGTAAGTTTATTAATGGTCTTAAAAAAGCTAATGTTTTAATAGATAGAAAAGCTTTATCTAATTTAGCTATTGATGATTATAAAGCGTTTGAGGCTGTTGTTGAAGTAGCTAAAAAAGCACTTGCTTAAAATAAATAAAGAATTAAAAAATATTTACAATATGTACCCGCTGTAATCTTGAAAAAGGTTATAGCGGTTTTTTTATGTATTTATAAATATTAAATAAAAAAATAAAGCCCCGTAAATTATTACAGGGCTTTTATTAATTATTATATTATTATCTTAATTTTATCAAGTACAAGACTCACAAACTTCTTCAAGCTCAAAATTAGATTTAGGCGTTTTCATATAATAAAGCGTTTTAAGCCCTAAATCCATAGCATATTGAATATCGTCCCAAAGCTCTTTTGCAGAATCTGGTTTTACATAATAGAGATTTAAAGATTGTGATTGGTCTATATATCTTTGTCTTATAGCGGCCAATTCTATTATAGTTTTTGCTGGTATATCCCAACATCTTTCATAATATTCTCTATTTTTTTTCAAATTAGGTGCTAAGCTAGGGAGGGTTTGTATACCTTCTTCTACGAAAAATAAATCTACTATAGGCTCTATACTTTCTGTGGCAGATACACTTTTTCCAGAAGTAGCAGTTGGTGCTATTGCTCCGTGGAATGAAAACCTAACTCCATAATTTTTTATATTCTCTGCTAGCTTATTCCACTTATCCATATCTATATCAAATTTCAAATTAGAACTTTTGTTTAAAAGTGATATATGAACAGGAGTTTTTCCTTCTCTCCATTTAGATTCATTAAATGTTTTGTAAGGTCCTCGCTCTTTTGCCAATATATTAGAAGCTTCATATATGTGATAATATAAATCTTCAAATATTTTGTTTGTAAACTCTAATGCCTCTTTATCAGTATATTTCAATTTGTTTGATGCTAATAAATTGGCATAATTAATAACCCCTATACCAATGGGTCTATTTTTCTTGTTTGCAATCTCTCCTTCTTTTACAGGATAAAACTGACTGTCTATAATATTATCGCAGCCTCTTAAAAGAGTGTAGCAAAATGACTTTTTCTTCTCTTCGCTAAAATTAACCCAAGACATTAAGTTTACAGAAACCAAATTACATATACCAATCTCACCGCTTTTCTTTCTCTGTACTATCTCATAACTTCCATCTTCATTAACAACATATTTCTCTTCTATCAATTTAGAAGGAAAAGAAGGAATAACTATTTCTTGACAAAGATTAGAAGCCCCTACAAATTTATTAACCATATTCTGTTCGTTAATATTATCTACAAATGTAAGGTATAAGTTTCCAGTTTCTTGTCTTACTTTTAATATTTGAAATAATAAATCCTTTGCCTTAATTCTCTTTTTTCTAATAGAAGATTTACTCTCATAATATATATAAGCTACATTAAAGTTTTCTCCAAACTCTTCATTTAGAAGTGGAGTCTCTTTAGGGTCAAATAATGTAATATATTCATCTTTATTAACACGTTCTCTTAATATGTTGCTTATTCTAATAGAGTAAACTAATTTTCTAGCCCTAGTATCTTCTGTACCGCCTGCATCTTTAAGCATAATAAGGTCTAATACATCTAAATGCCACCAAGGGAAAGTGATAACACAAGCTCCTTTTCTCACGCCTCCCTGATTGAATGATGATATTGTCTGCTCTGTTCTTTTAATAAAAGGCACAGGTCCGTCAGAACGTCCTCTATTGCTTTGTATAGTAGAACCAGAAGCTCTTATATATGAAGCATCATAAGCTATACCGCCAGAAAACTTTGAGTATAATGCCATATTTCCATCAGTTTGATTTAAGCTCCAAGTATCATCATCTGGAGTATTTAATATACAGCTTGCAAGCTGAGGTCTTATAGACATACTATTTGCTATTCTTGGTGTTGCAAATGTTACCTCATGTTTAGAAAGCATATCATAAGTTCTTTTTATATATTTTAATCTATCAGCTTTACTTTTTTCAACTATATCTTTATTGCTGCCCTTATAAAAATCATCATAAAAAGAAAACATCGCAGCAACCATATAGGTAATTTGTGGAAGTTCTAGCTTTTTGCTTCCTATGTTTTTACAATACTTCCTATAAAATATAGCAAGTCCTTTATATGTAAATAGTAAATCCCTATCTGGAACTATCATAGAGTTAATTTTATCAAGCTCTTTATCTGAAAATAATGATACTATATTTTTATCGTATACTTTATGTTTAACTCCTTTTTTAAGAAAAGTTTTTATATGAGGATAGCTTCCTGTCTTTTTTAATTTGCAGGTTTCTTTATATATCTTCATAAGATACAATTTTTCTGCTATAGTATCATAAGAAGGGTAGAGCGGGCTTATTTTATTTACTGCTGTGTTTATTAGCTCATCATATAGAACTTCTATTTTCATTCTATCGTTTATTTTTATGTTTAGACCTTCTAGCAATGCATTAGTAAAGCCTTCTTTTCCGTCTGTAGCCCAGTTAATAACTTTTTTTAATTTTTCTTCGTTAAATGGTTCTTCTCTGCCGTCTCTTTTGATAATAATATGCTTTTTATCTTTGGTAAGTTCTATCATAATAAATTAACCCTGTATTATAAATCGTTTTTTAATGCACCTTTTTGATAAGAGGTGTTTGTTGTCTCTTGAAGTGCAGCGTTTTGTTTATTAATATCTCTGTAGGCATTAAACCAATCTATAATATCAGATTTAGGCTCTTTTAAATATTCTGTATCTACTCCCAAATCTTTTAATCTTACACCAGCCCAATACTTAATGAAATGTTCACTTACAGAAGAATTTATACCAGCAACTTCTTTACCGTCAAATAAATATTTAGCCCATTTTATCTCTTCATTGACAGTAAACTCAGTCATTTCTTTAGCCATATCATTATACCAACCGCTGTCAAATAACTCTTTAAAACCTTGATTGGCATCTTTTCTTAATATTCCTATAACATTTTTACCAGTTGGTACATGTGTATTAAGTTCGTCATGTGCTATTAGTTTAATAGTTTTTGTAAATCCTGTAATTGCATCATTGTAGCTATTATTGATTGTAAAAGTTACTAAAAATGAAAATGGAAATTTTACACTCTCAAGCAAATATATACCAGTTAAAAGCTTTAATACAGCCTTCTTTTTCTCTTCAAGACTAGCACCACTGTTTTCTATATTACATAAATCATCAACACAAGAGAAAAGCTCAACTTCTTTCTCCATTCTATGCTTTACAAACTCATCATTATAAACCAAATCCAAAGTTTCAGTAGCTAAATGCCCAAAAACTTCAGAAAGTCCGTAAGAATAACTTTCAGCATGTATAACTTCCTCTATAGCTATTCTAGAATAAAGAATAGACCATATAGAACTTGTAACTATTCTGTTTAATATTGATGAAAAACCGCTTGTAACACCGCTATCCATTAGAGTTTGATAGGCAATGTTAAGCTTAAAAGCCCTTTGAGCATCTTCTGGAAGAGAAGAAAATCTTGTTTTATCAGATTTATAGTCTACTTCCTTTGAAAACCATGTATTTCCTTCACTTGCCTCTTTTAATTTTCTTGCTATTTCATGGCTTACAGAATCTATTCTTATGTAGTGCCCAAAATCTCCAAAAAATATTCTTTCATTTTCAAGATTAGGTTTTTTTTCTATGTCTATTACTTTCATTAATTTACCCCTTACTTATATTTGTTGTTGTTTTATTATAATTTTACTTAAAAAATTGTCAAATTTATTTTTTTTCAAATTTATATTAAAATATGATAAAAAAATCGAAGTTTATGAAAAATAAAATGATTTTTTTGTTATATTTATAATAATAGTCTATATTTTATATGTATTAAAAATTACTTTATCAGTAAAAATATTATTAACTTGTTCATAAATCAAAAATACAGCATGCTTTTTTATTGAATAATATATATATGTAATACGTTTACTACATATTATTTTATATATAATAATTATAAAATATTTTAAATTGTATTAATTAAACTTTAAAACAATAATGAACTTAAATAACATATATTAAAATTCATTATTGTTTTTTATAATTTATTTTTTTATTTTTGAAGCCATTATATTAGCTACAATAGAACCTGATATGCAGTGCCATACACTTCCTATAGCACCAGGTACAGCAGCGAGTGACATATAAGCAAAATGTGTTGAAGCTAGTGATGAAGCTAATCCAGCATTTTGCATACCAACTTCTATAGATATAGTTTTACATTTAGCATTATTGAACTTACAAACCTTACCTAATAAATATCCAAGCATATAACCTAAAGTATTATGTATTATTATAACTATAACTACTAAATGACCAACTTGCATAAGTCTTTGAGAATTAGCAGATACAACAGCCGCTACTATTGCAACAACTGCTACTACTGATATTAAAGGAAGTACATCTTTGAAATGCTCAACAAATTTATGAAAGAATTTATTTATAACAAAACCTAATATTATAGGAGCTATTACAACTTGAAGTATTGATATAAACATACTAACAGCATTAACATCTATTTTCTCCCCAGCATAAAGCAAAGTAAGAAGAGGCGTTGCAAGCGGAGCAAGTATTGTTGATACAGAAGTCATACCCACAGACAAAGGCACATCTCCTTTAGCTAAATATGTTATAACATTAGATGATATTCCGCCAGGGCAAGTGCCTACAAGTATTACGCCTATTGCAAGTTCTGGAGGAAGTCTGAAAGCTAAAGAAAGTAAGAATGCAAGTAATGGCATTATAGTGAATTGTGCTATTGCCCCTATTGCTATATCTTTTGGTCTTGTGAATAACACTTTAAAATCTTCTATTTTTAATGTTATACCCATACAGAACATTGCTGTCATAAGAAGATAGTTAACGTAAGTTGTTTTTATAAAGCTTACAGATTTTGGGAAAAATAAGGCTAATGCTGCTACAACTAATACTATAACTGACATATATTTACCGAAGAAATTACTTATTTGTTTTAGTGTTTTCATTTTAATATCCTTTTTATTAGTTTTTATTTTATTGTTTTTATATTAGATTTGTTTCAAAACTTATTAATATTGATTAGTAAAAAAATTAAATTTTTATATAAATAATATTTGATATATATTAGTATTAAAAAATGCAGTCCTTTTGCTGGCACTTCCTTCGGTCGCAAAAGAAGTGGGGTGCGTGGCAAAGCCCCGTTATAAAATTTAAACACTATAATTATTACCAATATCTTTAAAAGTTATGAAACAAGTCCATTTTTTAAATTAATTTCTAATAATCATATTTCGCTCCTTTAAAAAATTTTATTTAAAATAAATTTAGTCTAAGCTTATATCAGCTATAAACTAAACAATTTTTATCCTGGCTTAAAAGATAGATATTCAAGCAGTCTGTAATTTTTTATAATGACTTTTAGGTTTAATAGTGCTTATTAGATGTTATAGGATTAAATATCCCATAACATCATTTTATTAAAAATTATTTTAATACAGCACCAGTATTAGCAGACTGAACAAGTTTTCTATATCTTCCAAGCCAGCCTCTAATTTCTTTTAAAGGTTTAATAGGAATCTCTTTTCTTCTTTTTTCCATTTCTTCATCAGAGATTTCTAAATTGATTTTATGATTAGGAATGTCTATACTAATGATGTCATTTTCTTTTATGAATGCTATTTCTCCACCGCTAGCAGCTTCTGGTGAAACGTGCCCTATAGAAGCACCTCTTGAAGCACCAGAGAATCTTCCGTCAGTGATTAATGCAACATCTTTATCAAGCTTCATACCAGCGAGTGCAGAAGTAGGGTTTAACATCTCACGCATTCCAGGACCTCCCTTAGGTCCTTCATATCTTATAACTACAACATCGCCTTTGTTTATTTTACCAGCATATATTGCAGCTATTGCTTCTTCTTCAGAGTCAAATACTCTAGCAGGTCCTTTATGTACAAGCATCTCATCAGCAACAGCAGAACGCTTAACAACACAGCCATCTTTTGCAATGTTGCCCCAAAGTATTGCAATTCCTCCTGTTTTACTATAAGGATTTTCTATATTTCTTAAAACGTTATTGTTTTTATTTACAGCATCTTTTATGTTTTCAGCTATTGTTTTACCTGTAGCAGTGAGAAGAGAAGTGTTTATAAATCCTCCCTTATCAAGCTCTTTCATAACAGCAGGTATTCCTCCAGCTTTATATAAATCTTCTATATAATTATGTCCAGCAGGTGCTAAATGACAAAGATTAGGAGTGCGATCGCTTACTTCATTTATGATTTTTAAGTCTAATTCTATTCCAGCCTCATTAGCTATAGCAAGTAGGTGAAGTACGCTATTTGTTGAACAGCCTAATGCCATGTCCACTGCAAGTGCATTTTTGAAAGATTCTTTAGTTATTATATCTAATGGTTTTATGTCTTTTTTCAATAATTCCATAACCTGCATACCAGCTTTTTTAGCAAGCAAAGTTCTAGCAGAATAAACAGCAGGTATTGTTCCGTTACCTGGTAAAGCTATCCCTAAAGCCTCAGAAAGACAATTCATACTATTAGCAGTATACATTCCCGCACAAGAACCGCAGCTAGGGCATGTATGCTGAGCATATTCTTCTAATTCAGCATCGTTTATAAGATTAGCTTTTTTTGCTCCAACAGCTTCAAATATATTTGATAAGCTTACTTTGTTATCCCCATGCTCTCCAGGAAGCATAGCTCCTCCGCTTATAACTATTCCAGGTATATTCATTCTCAAAAGTCCCATTATCATACCAGGAACTATTTTGTCGCAGTTAGGAACAAGCACAACTCCATCTAATCCATGTGCTATAACCATACTCTCAACAGAATCAGCTATTAACTCTCTTGAAGGAAGTGAATATTTCATTCCCAAGTGTCCCATAGCTATTCCATCACATACACCTATAGAAGGTATAAGTATAGGTGTACCTCCTCCTATTAAAACACCAGCCTTAACAGCTTGAGAAAGTTTATCAAGATGTATATGTCCAGGCACAATTTCACTATATGCAGAAATAATTCCAATCAGAGGTCTTTTTAATTCTTCATCAGTATAACCCATAGAGTAGAATAAAGACCTATTTGGTGCTCTTTCATCACCCTTTAATACTCTGTCGCTTCTTAAAGAACTGTTTTCTCTGAAACTCATAATTATTTCTCCATATTTTAATAAAATTATAATTGCATACATTCTATTAGTAGAATGATAAAAAATCAAGTGCTTTTTATATTAAAATTATTGAATATTATTATTGCAAAAAAAATTATTTATTATATTATAATCTCATGTCAAAAGATATTGCTGTGCTTTATAAAAGTAAATATGGTTCTTCTAAAACATATTCTAAATGGATTTCAGATAAATTGCATGCTGATATATTTGAAATAGGGCATGTATCTTTAAATACTTTAAATGATTATAATAAAATAATATTCGTAAGTGCATTATATGCAGGCAAATTATCTGCTATTAAAACAATTAGAAAACTTTATAATAGTTTACATAATAATAAAAAAATATACTCTGTTGTTATAGGTATAGGCGACCCTAATGATAAGGATATTTATAATGCTTCATTAGATAAGAATTTTAAACCTAATGAAAAAGAGAATATAAAGTTTTATTTTTTGAGAGGATGCATAGACTTTGATAAATTAAAAATTCACCATGCTTTAATGATGCATATGCTAAAAACTATAATATCAAGCAAAGCAGTTAAAACAGAAGATGAAGAAATGCTTTTAAAAAATTACGGCAAGAAAATAGACTTCCTTAATAAAAACTCTGTAGATAATATAATCTCTGATATAAAAAAAGAAGAGTAAATTATAATAATCTTTTTTGATTATGTCTTTGTTTTATAATTAATTCATTAACATATATAATCTAAAAAAATATCATAGTAAAAATACAATTCCATTTTGTAATTTATATTAAATTAATTTTATT
>NZ_SRZM01000093.1 GCF_019402445.1 Brachyspira pilosicoli | reverse complement strand
ATCTTTGGTTGTAATATCTGCCTTCATATCTTTGATTATTGTATCTAGCATTATATCCATAGTTACAACCCATACCATAATCTCTTGAGTAACCTCTGCCATAACCCATTCCATAGCCTCTACCATATCCAAATAAAGATACAGAACCAAATACCATAATTGCTATAGAAACCAAAATTATAAATCCTTTTTTCATTTTTAATTCTCCTTTAGTTGTG
>NZ_SRZM01000092.1 GCF_019402445.1 Brachyspira pilosicoli | reverse complement strand
ACACTTTCAAAATTGTTATTCAATACTTCAAAGTTAGATGATATTGTATCCAAATTACTAGATATATTTTCATTGTTTAATGATAATTCTTCAATGCTGCTATTTAATTTATCTATTTCTAAATGAACATCATTATATTCTTTTTTAAGTTCATCTATTGATGACTTTATTGAAGATTTTAATGAACCATCTAATTCTGATACACTATCTCTCAATTCGTTTAAACTGCTTTCTAATTCGTCAAACTTGGATAACTCTTCTCTTATACCATTGAAAGAATCTTCTAATGATAACTTATAGTCTAATAATTCATTTAATCTATCATCATTATTAACGCTATCTACTTCTAAGCGAAGAGCATCTAACTCCTCTAATAAAAGATTCTTATCACTTGAAAGCATATCTTTTATATAGTTTATGTCGCTGTCTGTATCATTTAGCCTGTTTAACAACTCTTGACTTAACTCTTCAAAGCCTCTCTCAAGTTTTTCTCTCTCCTCTTCAAATAAACTATATAAATCAGTACCATCATTATTAACCAAATCATTATTATCATTAACTGATGAAATATCTTCTTTTAGTGATAAATAATCATCTCTAAGACTCTCTAGTTTAGATATGAGTTCTTCTTTTTCCTTGTTCTGTAAATCTATTACCTCATCTCTGTCTAAAATACTCTTCTTAACTAAATCTAAAGCTTCCTCAAAATCTATACTCAACTCTCTATATTGACTGCGTACTGATGATATATCATTTTCTAAGCTTGTTTTTATATTAGTTATCTCTTCTTCTAATTTGCTATTAATACTATTTATACGTGAATCCAATTCCTCTACATAATCTTTATTAAACAACTTGCCGAAATCTTCTTCTAACTTACTTAATTTCTCTACATTTACAAGAAGTTTATCATTAATATCTTTCTCTAATGATGTTAGTTTTTCTTCTGCTAAACTATTTACTTTAGACAATGATTCTTCTATACGGCTATTAAGATTTTCAAAAGAAGTTTTTAAGATACTATCTAATTCTTTTTTGCTATCTTCTAATACTGTTAACTTCTCTTCTAATCTGCTGTCTAAATTATTTGAATACTCTTCTAAATATTCATTAATATAATTTTTTTCAGTTTCAGTATTTTCTTCTTTAAGAGAATCTAACTCATATTTCAAGTTATTAGAATATTCTTCTAATAGAGATACTGAATTATTATAAACTTCTTCTAAATCTCTTACGTAATTTTCATAGCTATTTTTAACTTCTTCACTTATCTTATTTATAGCATCTGTACTCAATTCTGCACTATTAGCTTCTATAGTATTTATCTCTGCTTTGTAATTATTAACAGCTTCATTTAAACTATTGTAGAAGTTCTCTAAGTCTCTACTTACTTCATTGCTTATCTTATCATCAAGTATTGACAACTTACTTTCCACATCTTTAACTCTATCTTCTAATCTATCATATATAGCTTTCTCTTTTGATTCTAACTCATTCATCATAGAAGACAAGAACTCTTCTTTTTTGTTGCCTGCCTCTTTTATATAGTTGTCAATATTAGATTTAGATTCTTCTAATCTATCGTATATAGCTTTTTCCTTTAATTCTAACTCTTTCATTATAGAAGATAATAATTCTTC
>NZ_SRZM01000091.1 GCF_019402445.1 Brachyspira pilosicoli | reverse complement strand
ATGAAACACACTATTATAATACTATTTATTTTAAGCATACACATATATGCCCAAGAAACTAATTCAATAAAATTTAAAATGGACACATACGAAACAAATACAAAATTAAAATGGAATTATAATCCTTTTAAAAATTATGAAACAGACAGATATTTTTCTTCATGGGCTGACCCTAATGCATATAACAGCAGTTTTTTACTAGGAACAATTTTTAATATAAAAGAGATGTACCCAAACCCTAATTTCAAATTTGATGATATTGATTTTTTTTATCAGCCTACACTTGCAACAGAAGTAACACCTATATCATTTAAATATATGGATATACATAGATTCAAAATTGGTGTTGGATTTTTAACACACTTTTTCTTGTCTAAATATAAAAATGGTACTAGTCAATATTATGGACAAAGTTTAATGTATGGTACTTATATGCAAGTAGAAACTTTTTTTGACTATATATATGATGATACATTAAGATTTAGATTTAGCCCTTTAAGGCATATATGTGCACATATTGCTGGAGATATACTTGGAGATGAAACTCTATATAATAGAGAAACAGAAGAGTTTAGAGATAGCGGTTTTGAACAGATGCAATTTTCTTTGCATTACAAATATTCTTGGTTTACATTTTATGGTGGAAGTTATTTTGCAATTACTGGATTTAAAAAATCAAATTTTGTTAATTTATTTGGCATATTTTCTGGTATTGATTTTAGAGTGCCAATATGGGGAGAAATTAGTTTTATAAGTAGTATATATTTGGCAGCGAACTTAGATGAAATAAATACTGTAAAAAGAGAATATAATAGCTACACTATACTAGACTCTTATAATGAATGGACTCCAAGTATAGCTATAGGTATTGGTTTTGAGATATATAGAATAACTGTAGGTGTAAAATACGAATATGCACGTTCAAAACAATTATACGCCTACAGAAGCATGGAAAACAAAATAGGAATAGAAGCAAGTTTATACTTATAATCTTGACAATTTTTAAAAATCTTTTATTCTATATATATTAATTTTTTATATTCTTTTGATAGGAAATATACACTTGAAAAAAGATATTAACGAAGAATACAAAGGTCCTGTAAGCGTATACCTAAAACAAATAGGTGAAATACGCAGACTCACAAAGGAAGAAGAATTAGAATTATGGCAGCGTCTTGAAGTGTGCCGAGATAATAAAAATAAATTAATAGATGAGGACGAAGAAAAGTATTCTAAAGAAATTGAAGAGATTGATAAAGAAATAGATTCTATTCAGCATAAATTAGTAAAATCAAATTTAAGGCTAGTTATAAGTATTGCAAAGAGATATTATAATAGCGGAGTTCCTTTTATAGATATAATAGATGAGGGAAATATTGGTTTAATAGAGGCTGTAAAGAGGTTTGAATATAGAAAAGGATTTAAATTTTCTACTTATGGAGTGTGGTGGATAAAACAAAGTATTGTTAAAGAAATATCCAGCAAAAGACATATTATAAGATTTCCAATGCATATAGCTAGATTAATAAAAAAAAGCATACAAATATCTAAAAACCTTACACAACAGCTTGGAAGAGAGCCTTCAATAGATGAAATAGCTAAAGAAATGAAAATAGACAGAAAAACTCTCTCTTCTATAATAGTATTCACACAAGAAACTGCTAGTGTAGACTCTTTCTTTAAAAACTCTGATAATAATGATATGACTTCTTTTATTGAAGATAAAAACTTTCCTTCACCTCATCAAGATGCTTTTATGGAAAGTTTAAGAGATACTTTAACCGAAGCATTAAAAGCTCTAGATGAAAAAGAAAGAACTGTAATTATAGAAAGATTTGGACTCTACGGAAAAGAGCCTAAAACATTGGAAGATACAGGAAAAGAACTAAATATCACAAGAGAGAGAGTAAGACAAATACAAATAAAAGCACTAAAAAAACTATCCGGTCTTAACCTATCAAAAGAATTAAAAAGCTTCCTTTGGGATTAACATATTGCACGATTAATACACTTTTAATTATTTTTTTATAAAACATTTTTATTATTATCCGAATTAATTGCATATATTGAAAAAATTCTAAGGATATCATGTATGCCAAACGAAATAAAAACAAAATTAAAACCAGTGATAATAATTCTTTTAGTATTAATAGTAGCAGTTGCAGGATTTTTTATTGTAAGAAGTATATTAAATAGTAAAGGAATGCCAAATCTAGATTTCCCAGAAACAAACACAACTGAAACAACTGATACTACAATAGATGATATATTCGGTGAAGATCTTACTCAAGAAGAAAAAGATTTCTTATCTACAAATCAAACTATTGACCCTACTATAACAGAAACTAATATAAATAATAATGGTATAGCATTAACAGATGATGGTTTATATGAAGCTAATAATAATAACAATATACCAGATATAGCACCAGAGCCTACTAAAAAACCTTCTTCTGGAAGTTCAGCATATATTTATGATACGACAGGTACTGTAGTTGTAGAACCTAATATGGGAAACAATCAAACATTGAATAATACAGTAAATAATAATCAAGCTGTTAATATAAGCTCTTTTATTATAAATTATAATGACAGATTTGTTGCTTCTAGAAGTGAGCCATTATTAATAACTTTGGCTGTAAAAACACCACCTCAAGGTAAATTTGCTAGAATAAGATTTTATGCTAGAAGAATAGATGACAATTATAATATTTTAAGCAGAGATTTAATATTCTATCTTCCAAAAATATATGTTATAGAAGGACAAGCACAAACTCAATTCTATTTTGCAGGAAGAAAATCTCCATTAAGCGGAGGACAATATTTACCTAAAGGAAGATATTTATTATATGCTGAAGCAGAAATAACAGATTCTAATGGAATGCCTGTTGGAAAAACTGGAAGATATCCTCAGCCTCAATGGAATTATGTTATAACATTAAAATAAAAAATAAACTTAAATAAAAAATTAAGCTCTGGAAAAAAACATCATTCCAGAGCTTTTTATTTTTTAAACATAAACAAAAATTATAATGCTTTTTTTATATTATACTCTTCAAGCTCTAGCATAGCATTAATTATCATATCTTTAGTAATAGGATAAGGAGAAACCTCCAAATCTTTTGAAGCATATGCCCCCTCTAAAACTCTTGATAAGTCATCATTTTCTAAACTTATATCTTTTATGCCTATAGATTTTATTGAAGTTGGGAGGGATAAAGATTTATTAAAATTAAAAACTTTTTCAAGTTCATCAAATTTTTTATCCATAGTTAAAAGCAAGAGTATACCATAAGCGACAAGCTCTCCATGAAAATACTTCTCACCTATTTCCTTTATTCTTGTAAGTCCGTTATATACAGCATGGGGCAATGATATATGATAATCATCTCTCATTGTAACCGATGTAAGTCCTGTAGTATATACTATATGCAAAACTACTCTATTAAAATCATCAGTAGACTTTTTATTTTTAAAATCATTAAAAGCTTTTAGAGAATATTTTATTATATCATTAGAACATTCTTTTATTATTTCATAGCCTAAAAAATCTTTATAATTAAGAGATTCATTTCTTGTAGAAAATAAAGTTTCATATTGTTTAGATAAAGCATCTCCCATACCCGCAACAAAATATCTCTCAGGAGAGTTTAATATAATATCAGTATTGATAAAAGTATGAATAGCAGGTCTTTTTTGAGTATATAAGTTTTTATAAGAATCATCACTATTATACATAACAGATAAACTTGTAACAGCCGCACAATTAGAAGCTAATGTAGGAAATGTAAATAAAGGCTTATTTATCATATCACAAAGTGTTTTCACTGTATCAACACAACGTCCCCCACCAACAGCAAAAATCATATCCGCCTCTTTTATCTCTTTAATATTTTTAAGCATCTCAACATTCTCATAGCTCGCAACACCACCATAATAAATTTCAGCAGTTACCTTTATATTTTTTAAGCTCTTTAATAAAATATCTCTTGAAGCATTTAAAGATTTTTGTCCCGAAATAATAACAGCATTAGAGCCATAATTGTTACATATATCATCTATATAATTATATGCATCGCTTCCAATAGTATAATTTGGTAAAAATAAACTTTCCATAAATATATCCTTATAATAATAATATACTATTTTCTCTCAGATATCCTCTCATCATATATGATCACTTTATTTCTGCCTTGATGTTTGGCCTCATACATAGCCATGTCTGATTCTTTTACACTTTGAAATATTGATGTTTTTGAATTATGCCTATATTCAGATATGCCTATGCTTATAGTAATTTTTATATCTTGAGATTCATAATTAAAAACTTTATTTTCAACAGTTCTTCTAATCCTCTCTCCAACAGTAAATGCTTCATCTTTATTCGTATTAGGACAAATAATAATAAACTCTTCGCCTCCGTATCTAAAAGAAATATCACTTCTTCTTAGTATATTATCAGATGACGAAGTTAATAAACGTCCTATTTCATGCAACACCAAATTACCGCAATCATGCCCATATATATCATTGACATTTTTAAAATGATCCAAATCCATAAATATAAGTGATATAGTATATTTATAACGTTTAGCTCTTTCAGCTTCCTCTTCTATAACTTTATAAAAATATCTTATATTATATAAATTGGTAATATGGTCAATTATTGATTGTTCGTTTAATATATCTATTTCTTTTTTTAACTCTTTGATAAATCTATCTTTTTCTATAGATGATTCGAGTTCTATATTATCTATACTAAGCCTTATATTTCTTATTTTTAATTTAAGAATTATATCATATAAAGTGTATATATCCACTATTCCTATAGGAAAATCTTTATCATCAACAACAATAGCATAATCTAGTTTTTTATCTATCATCATATTAAATACATCATTAGTATTTGTATTAAATGGAACTTTTATATAATTTTTAGTAACTAGTTTTGATATATCTTGATTAGCAAGACAACCTATATTCTTTTTTTTCATTTGCTTTGCTAAAACAGCGAACAAATCATTATATGTAACAACGCCAAAAATTTTCTTATTTGAATTTGTGATGATAAATAGTTTTGGAGGATTTTTAGATGATATAGCAACTAAATCTTGAAAAGTAGTATTTTTATATATTATTTTGACATTATCAGCCTTAATGTAATTTATTATATCAACATGCATATAACAAGCCTTTAATCAAAAAAAATATTAATAATACCAAATTAATTTTAACATAAAGTCATATTTTTTCAATTATTTTTTTAGCTTATTTTGAAGCTGCATTGTGTTTCTCTCCCAAAAGATGTTACCTGTATATCCTTGTATTTCTTTGTTTTTTTGAGCGAGTTCTATTCTTTTTTCTGCCCAAGCACAGTATGCTGGGTTTTGTTCTATGCCTGAGTAGTTTCTGCCTAATTTTTTAGCTACAACTGAAGTAGTGCCGCTTCCCAAAAAAGGGTCAAATACAAAATCATTTTCATTTGAGCTAGCCAATATTAATTTTGCTATTAATTTTTCTGGTTTTTGAGTTGGATGTGCTGTATTTTCTGGCATTGACCAATAAGGAATAGATATATCGTCCCAAAAATTAGATGGGCAAGTATCTCTAAAGTTTCCGTTTTCTGTTTCTATCCAATCTTTTGGTTTTCCTTCAATTTTGTATGGAGCTATTACTTTTCTTCTTATCTTTACTCTATCTATATTAAAAGTATATTTATTTGATACTGTAGCAAACCATATATCTTCCATTCCATTTTTCCAATTATTTTTTGCCCCTCTCCCCTTCTCTCTCTGCCAAGTAATTCTATTTTGTATTTTAAAATATTTCTCTAATACATTTCCTATAATGAGGCTTGACTTCCAATCGCAGCATACATAAACTGTGGCATTTTCTTTTAGTATAGGAATAATACTTTCTATCCATAGATGAGTATATTTATCATAGCTTAAATTATCTCTGTCTTTAAACTTATATCCATGATAGTTTTTTGATATATTATAAGGAGGATCAACTATCATTAAATCAGCTATATTTTTTTCTATTTTTTTTAATACATCAAAAGTATCACCGTTTATAGTTTTATTTATAATATCTTCTTTTTTGTATTCTTTTATATTATCACTATCTATAATACATTTATTTAAATATGCTTTTCCTTCTTCAGTATTTATATCAAAATCAATAGTTTTATTTTTTACCGATTTAACTTTTGCATCCATGCTATTATATTATTCCCATTCTATAGTAGCAGGCGGTTTTGAAGATATATCATAAACAACGCGGTTAATACCTTTAACTTCGTTTATTATTCTGTTTGATATTATACCCAAAACATTATAATCAATTTTAGCCCAATCAGCAGTCATAGCATCAACACTCTCAACACATCTTACAGCACAAACCTGCTCATAAGTTCTGCCATCACCCATAACACCAACACTTTTTACAGGAAGAAGTATAGCAAAAGACTGCCATAATTTTCTATAAAGTCCAGCCTTTTTTATCTCGCTTACAACTATATCATCAGCCTCTTGAAGTATTTTTACTCTCTCCTCTGTAATGTCCCCAAGTATTCTTACTGCTAAACCAGGACCAGGGAAAGGCTGCCTATAAACTATATCTTCTGGAAGCTTTAATTCTAAACCTATCTCTCTCACTTCATCTTTGAATAATTCTCTGAAAGGCTCTAAAAGTTCAAATTTCATATCCTTTGGAAGTCCGCCTACATTATGATGGCTTTTTATAACCGCAGAACTTCCTCTTAATGATACACTCTCTATAACATCAGGATAAAGTGTTCCCTGTGCTAAAAATCCTACATTTTCTATCTTTTTAGCTTCATCATTAAATACGCTTACAAATTCATGTCCTATTATTTTTCTCTTTTGCTCAGGGTCTGTAACTCCTGCTAACTTATCCAAAAATCTCTTTGAAGCATCAACATAAATTAAATCAATATTGAAATTATCTCTAAATACTTCAACAACCTTTTTATCTTCATCTTTTCTTAATAGTCCATTGTTAACAAATATACATTTTAATTGCTTTCCTATAGCTTTTTCTATGAGCACTGCAGCCACAGAAGAATCAACCCCGCCAGAAAGTCCTAATATTACATTTTTATCGCCTACAGTTTCTTTTATTCTTTTTATTTCATATTCTATAAAAGAACCCATATTCCAATTTCTTTCACACTTACAAATATTAAACAAAAAGTTTTCTATTATTTTTATTCCGTTTTCTGTATGAACCACTTCAGGGTGAAACTGTATAGCATAAATATTTTTTTCTTTATTTTCTATAGCAGCAAGTTCAGTATTTGGAGTTTTAGCTATAAGTTCAAAACCTTCTGGTATAGATTTAATACTGTCTCCATGACTCATCCACACAATATTATTTTTACCAAATGATTTAAATATGCTTTCATGATTAGTAATTTCAATTTCAGCTTTTCCATATTCTCTTTTGTCAGCACTTTCAACTTTTCCGCCCATAGAATAAACTATTATCTGCATACCATAGCATATTCCTAGTATAGGCACACCAAGTTCAAATAACTTTTTATCTACTTTAGGAGCATCTTCTTCATATACGCTTGAAGGCCCCCCTGAAAGTATTATTGCTTTTGGATTAAACTCTTTTATAAAATCTATTGAAACATGAAATGGGTGAATCTCTGAATAAACATTTAATTCTCTTATTCTTCTTGTAATAAGCTGTGTAAACTGAGAGCCAAAATCTAGTATTAAAACTTTATCAATATTGTTTTGCATATTTTCCTCTTTTTTAAAATAAAAACATGATTTATGATTTATTTAAGATTAATTAGACAATATTATATTAAAACAATAAAATTTCAATTAATAGTTATCATAATATATAGATT
>NZ_SRZM01000090.1 GCF_019402445.1 Brachyspira pilosicoli | reverse complement strand
AAATTAATAAATATCAATAAAAAAGGTGCATGCATTTTTATTGCACACACCTAAAAAGATTAAATAATTTTTTATAAAATTTTATATAGAGGGGATTAATTATCTACAAAATAAAGACTTATTTGTGCACCTATATCAAAAGCACCCAAAGATTTTTTGCTAAATCTATCATCTGCCTTAAATGAAGGACCAAAATCATATCCTGCATATATTCCAAGTCCAAATGCAGCTTCTTTATTAAAGAAAAATAAATAATCAACAGTAAGCTTTATATAAGGTATCACAAACATATCAAACTTATTTTTTGTGTTATCAAAATTATATTTATTATTAGCATCTACTAATTGCTGAGTTTGTTCGTCATATGTTTTAGTAGTTTCACTTGAAGCAAGAGGAATCTTAACTCCTCCGCCAAGCCCTATAAAAAATCTTGCTATATTAAACTTTGGAAGAAGCCCAATAGATATAGTATCAAAATTGTAGGAAGTGTTTACAGTAGAATAAGAATTATTTCCAGTAGCCACACTTTCTTTATATGCAAAAACATCTCTATGATAAGCCAAATCTAAAGCCAAAGAAAAGCCCATATAATCATCAAAATCTTTATAAAAACCAGGAGTGATGCCAACACCCCATTCAAAAGCACCAGATGTACTTAAAGCACCATTTTTAGTGTCAACACCCGATTTATGAGCTATAGAACTTTGTGATATAGAAGCTCCAAGAGGAACTACTATACCAATTCCCAAATCGGCAGCAAAAATACTATATGAACCAATTAAAAATAATGAAAAAATTAGAAGAAATAGCTTTTTCATAAATAATCTCCTTTTTTAATTATGTATATCAATGAAGGACATTATTTATTATAGCAAATTGTAAATTGAATGTCAAGCAAAAGTAAATATTTTTTACTAAAAACTAATAAAAAGTAAAGTTTTTTTAATTTTTATTTAGAAATACCACTTAAAAACTCATATACTTCTAAATGACTCTTCCTCTTAGCAATATCTGAAGCACTCTCTCCTGCATTTGATTTGTAATTAATATCAGCACCAGCATCTACTAATATCTTAACAATATCCAAATTTCCCGCAGCAGAAGCCCCCATTAGAGCAGTATAACCCTCTTCTGTAACAGCATTAATATCAGCTTTGTATACTAAAAGCTCTTTTACTATATCAATATGATTTTCTATAGAAGCTATAATTAAAGCATTATATCCAGAATTGTTAGTTTTATTAACATCAGCCTTATTTCTTAATAATTCTTTTATTACATCAGTGTATCCATCTATAGAAGCAGCAATCAAAGGAGTAGTACCGTCAGAAGCAGCAACATTTACATCACTTTTACTTTTTATAAGCTCTTTTACTATGTCTAATCTTCCAAACCTTGATGCATAAATTATAGCAGTAACTCCATTAGAGCCTCTAAAATGAACATTAGCCCCAGCAGAAATTAACTTCCTCACAATATCAACATTTCCAGATATAGAAGCCATAAGTAAAGCATTATCGCCCAAACCATTCGCCTGATTCACATCAACTTTTAACCTTATAAGCCTATCAACAATCTCTATATAAGCAGAATCTGAAGCTATCATTAAAGGAGTATTACCATTTTTATCAGCAACGTTAATATCAGCACCATATTCTATAAGCAAATTAAAAATATCAATATTTCCCCTCACAGAAGACCACATCAAAGCAGACCAGCCATCATTATTTGTTGTATTAATGTTTGCTTTATTATCTAATAAAAGTTTAATTGTAGAATAATGCCCCTCAAGCACAGCCCCCATCAAAGCAGTATTTCCAAAATTGTTGGTATTATTAATATCTACATTGGCCTTAATAAGCTCTCTTACTATATCAACATTTCCATAAAGTGCCGCCCATATCAAAGGAGTATTGCCCTGCTCATCTCTAATTTCTAAATCTTCACCGCTATTTATAATATTTTTTAAAGTATTAATATCATCTTCAGCAATAGCCTTAATAATAGGGATATCTATAGGAGGATTTTGTTCTTCTTCGTTATAATCTTGAGAATACAAATTATTTAAACATAAAATATTTAAAGATAAAATTATAAATATTAATCTCTTTAACATAATTAATCCAAAACAAAATATTTTTAATTATAACATATATAAAATATTATTATAGCCATTCATTTATAATTTTTTTTATTTAATTATATATAAAAAATCAAAAAATAATATTTTTCATATTGAAAATAATACGTATACATACTATATTTAAAATAAATAATTAATAGGAGATAGAAACTTGATTAATTTATTACAAAAAACTTTTTTCATTTTTTTAATGCTAGTTTTTTCAGTATTTGCTGCTGAGAAAACACCTATGGATTACCTAAATGACAACACACCCCTAAAACCTACTAAAGTATTCGATAATGTATACTGCATAGGAAGTGTAAGTGTTGTTGCTTGGGTAATAGAGACTTCTGACGGACTTATTTTAATAGATTCTATGTGGGACGACAGAGATGCTAAACTCATAGAAGAAGGTATTAAAGGTTTTGGCTTAGACCCTAAAGACTTAAAATATATCATATTAAGCCATGGACATGGAGATCATTACGGCGGAGCTAATTATTTAAGAAATAAATATGCTGCTAAAGTTGTACTAACAAAAACAGATACAGACTTGATGTACAATTTAAACACTGGAGCAAACTCTCCTCGTTCTCCAAAAACAAAAGTTGATATATATTCAAAAGATAAAGATGTGATAAAACTAGGAGATACAAGCATAACAATATTAGAAACACCAGGACACACTGCTGGATGCAGCTCTTTTATATTCCCTGTAAAATACAAAGGAAAAGAATACACCGCTGTACTTTGGGGAGGAACAGGACTTCCAAGAGAAAAAGAATTAATAGCAAAATATAAAGAGTCTGCCGAATATTTCAAAAAAGAAGCCCTCTCAAGAAATGCATTAGTATCATTAACAGCACATCTATTTGCAGATAATGGATATGCTAATTTAGAAAAAGTTGCTAATCTAAAAGAAGGAGAAGCAAATCCATTTATTATGACAAAAGCACAAATGGAAAAATATTTGAACTCCCTAATAGAAAGAGCTAAATAATAAATTATTTATATATACAAAAAATAAATTATATGCTATCATAGTCAAAAATTATGATAGCATTTTTATAAGGAGCTTATTATTATTAATAACATAGGCTATGATATATGCTATACCGCAAGAAAAATATATCAGTATATAGCAAAACAAATAATTAATTTCGATATCACACCAGAGCAATTAATCGTATTAAAAGAACTTGCAAAAGAAGAAGGTATATCTCAAAAAGAATTATCTACAAAACTTGATAAAGACCAAAATACCGTAAAAGCTATGATAGATAAATTAGAAATTAAATCATTTATAAAAAGAAAAGAAAATAAACAAGATAAAAGAGCTTTTTCATTATATCTCACAGAAAAGGCTAAAAAAGAATTGCCTATCATAGAAAATTATGAAAATCAAGTTTTAGATACAATAGTAAAAGAACTCAATCCAAATGATGCTGAAACAATAAAAAATACATTAAAGAAAATTAGAAGCAATATATCAGAAATATAAGACAGAAGATAAAATTATTTAAACTTTATCCTCTGCCATTAAATTATTTTAAAATATTACTGATTAAATAATACCGCCTTAAAGTTTTTAGCAATATTGCATGCTACTTCATAATAATGATTAGAAGGCTCTTCTTCAAATACTTCATCAAGACACTCTTTAAATAGATTAAGCCAAGTGTCAAATAAGTTCATATCAAAAGGCATAAGATTAATATGTGGCTGAACAGGGTTTCCCATATAAAGCCTTTGATTTAAAAGCATAGTCTTCCAAAACTTAGCAATCTTTTCTTTATGTCTCTCCCAAGACTCATCATCAATTCCAACATGCTCATTAAATATAGG
>NZ_SRZM01000009.1 GCF_019402445.1 Brachyspira pilosicoli | reverse complement strand
GTCGCAAAAGAAGTGGGGGTGTGTACCCTATGGGCACGCTTCGCAGGTGGCTAGTCCCAACAAATAAACATATGAAAATAATAAATTAACTAAAAATTGATTTTTATAATTTTTTATAAATAGATACTAAATATGGCAAAATATCTCTATAATCTAACTTATTCAAACAATCTATAGTTTTACAGCCTCTCTTTATATACTCGCAATGAAAACTTTTTATTTTATTACAATATTTTTCTCTCGCCTCTATATTAAAAGCCTTGTCTCCTCGAACTCCATATATTAAAGGAAGTGTATCTCCAAATATGCCTATAGAATATATTCCAAGTGCATTTGCAATATGTAAAGGGGCACTATCGCCTCCAATTAAAGCATATGAATATTTTATTACAGATATAAGCTCTCTTATTGTAAGTTTATCAGTAAAATCTATTATATCATTAATATTTTCTTTCATGGTGTTTGCAAAAGACACATCATCTTTAGAGCCTATAATAATTATAGGCACATCGTTAAACTCTTTTTTAAACTCTCTAATTAACTCTACAAAATGGGTATATCTTTTACTTATGCGTGTAGCTCCTCCATGAACTATTAGGGCATTTTTATAATCTTTCATTTTGTTATAACCAAATGCATCTTCTTCTTTGCTTAAAAATAATTCTGTGTAAAAACCATCATCTTTTATATTTAAAGATTTTAAAATTGAAAGCATAGTATCAACAATATGTCTGCTATGTTTTTTCCAAGAAGTTTTATGCGTAAGTAAAAATCCTCTGCATTCACTATTAACACCTACTCTCACTGGTATATTAGCTTTTTTTAAAATAGATGCTGAAACGAATGATGTGTTTGCTGCAAAACCTATATCATAATTTTCTTTTTTTATAAACTCTAAATTATTCTCATCTCTCACTATAATATTATTTATATATGGATTTTCTTTTAATATATCAATTCCTCTGCTTCCATTTATTACATCAATAGTGCAATTTTCTCCATAATGTTTTTTTATAGCCCTTATAATTGGAGTGATAAATATAGTATCTCCAATATAATTCATTCCTACTATTAATATTTTCATTGATAAAAACAAAGCCTTTAAATATTATTTCTATTTGGTCTATTTTGTCTATGATGTCTTTTATAATTATTGACTCTTCTTATTCTAACAGAATTATTGACAGCTCTTTTTTTCTCTTCTTTATCAGAAAATAATCTCTCTTCATTATACATTCTCATAATTTCAAAGAATAATATAAAAGTTAAAGGACCAAGTATGATTCCAGAAAGCCCGAAAAATAAAACTCCTCCCAATATAGCAAAGAATATAAACAATGGGTGAAGCTCTATTCTATTTCCCAAAAGCAAAGGACGAACAAAGTTGTCTGGTATAGTAATAAAGAACCAAGAAACTACTAAAAATATTATAGCTCTTAAAATTTCTCCATTAATTATAAAAAGCACTCCAAGAGGTATCCAAATAATAGTAGTACCTATTATAGGCATAAATGAAGCTATGATTGTAAGAAGTGCAAAAGTTAAAGAATTAGTAACTCCAAATATAGAATAAACTATAAAAGCACAAATACCTTGAAATATACCTGTAAATAAATTTCCAAATATGATTCCTCTTATACCTTCAGAAGCTTGTTTAAATAATCTATCTAAATATTTTTTTTCTATAGGTATTAATGAACTTACTTGCTCTTTTAAATATTCTCCATCTACAAAAAAGAAAAACAAAGAAAACATCATAAATATAAATGAACTTACAAACTTACCTGTTCCTTTTAATATGCCTGCCACATTCTGAGTTAAATATGAACTAACAGAAGTTAAATTTGATAATAAACTATCTTGTATTCTTCTTAATATTTCTGCTGCAGATATTTCTACAGGAAGCATTGATAATAATTCTCTTAATTTATCATTATTTAAAATAGAATTAAAATCTAAATTCATAAAATATTTTATACCAATATTTGATATATCTATAAGCTGAACTATTATCGTATATAATAACAAACTAGTAGGAACTAAAAATATAATTAAAGATGTTAAAGAAAATAATAAAGCCAAAGTATGCCTTTTAATCATAGATATTTTATCTTCTTTACCATAACTTTTACCTATAGCCTTTTTGAATAATGGTGATAAAACAACATAAAAAACTAAAGCAAAAAATATCACCATACCAAATGGTTTTAAAAGCTGATACATTATAAATATTGATAAAAAGATAAAAGTAATAAAAAATATTTGACCTATATTATATTTATTCATCTATATTCCTAATATATTTTAAATACACAAATATTATATTATATAATTTAATATTGTCAAAGAAGTAAATAAATATTTTTACTAACTATTATTTTTTTCTATTGCCTTACATTCATTCCAAAGATTATCCATCTCTTGCAAGCTCATGCTCTCTAAGCTTTTATTCATTTTTTTTGACATTTCTTCTATATATTGAAATCTTCTTTTAAACTTTTCATTTACTCTTAATAATGAATTGACAGGATTAATTTTATTCATACGGGCAAAATCTAAAACAGTCATTATTAAATCGCCTATCTCTTCTTCCAAATGCTCTTTATCTTTTTCATTATATGCTTCTTTTACTTCTATAAGCTCTTCTTCTATCTTCTCTAAAGAGTCATCTATATTATCATACTCAAAACCAACACTAGCAGCTTTTTTCATTAACTTGTATGATTTCTCCATTATAGGCAAAGATTTTGGTATGCCGTCTAATATGCTTTTATTATCATTTTTCTTCTCTTCTTTTTTTATCTCTTCCCACTGTTTTAATATACCATTAACATCTTTTACTTGGCTATCCCCAAATACATGCGGATGTCTTCGCACAAGTTTTTCATTAATATTCTTACAAACATCATCTATATTAAATTTATTTTCATCATTAGCAAGCTCAGAAAAAAATACCACATGAAGCAAAATATCCCCAAGCTCTTCTTTTATATTCTCATAATCCTTATTATTAATAGCCTCAACTACCTCGTAAGCCTCTTCCAAAAAACAAGGTATTAAACTATCAAATGTTTGAACCCTATCCCAAGCACAACCATTCTCACCGCGAAGCTTTTTTACTATAGATATTAACTCTTCAAAAGATTTCATTTATTTATTTCTCTCTTTAATCTTCTATAATAGTTTATTCTTTTAGGCTCTAATATGGCGTTATATATAATAGCATTTTTTATATCCAAAGAAGTAAGCATATGATTAACATGTTTTTTATTGTTAACTACATTATTGAATACTGGACTTTCTTCCATAATCTTAGACTTTTGAGATTCTATTTCTCTTATCCTAGAAGCATATCTATTTTGCTCTTCTAATATTTCATTATCAGATTCATACTCGTCATAATCCTCATCTTCTTCATATTCATTTATATTTTTTAATTCACTTATGCTTTTTCTAAGATTTCTATATATCTCATCGTCATTATTATTATTATAATACTTTTTATTATTTGTATCGGCTTTTTTATTTATAGGTTTGCGTCTATTAACCTTCTTTGAATTGCCTTTCGATGCCTTTTGTATTAGGCTTACTATAAGCCAAATTATACCTATTATTATATATAAAATTAATTCCATAAAACATTCCTTAATGAAAATCATTATATTAAGTTAATATAATAATGTCAATATTGATATTTATATTAACTTAATATTTTATAGGATATTAACTTATATTTTTAGGAGAAATATTTAGTAATTAGTTTTTAAGTTCTTTTATTAATTTACTAGCTTCTTCAAATCTTCTTTTAATTTCTTTCCAATTTTTCTCTTCCATTAAGTTTCTAGGACATAACCAAGAACCTCCACATGCAAATACATGTTTATTTTGAAGATATTCTTTTACATTATCAATGCTCACACCGCCTAAAGGCATAAATTTAACTCCTGTATGCTGATAAACAGGTGCTATATTTTTTATCCAATTAATTCCTCCATAAAGACCAGCATGAAAGAATTTTATATATTTATGTCCATAAGCCAAACATTGTTCAAGCTCAGCAGGAGTTGCAGCCCCTGGTATATAATGATAATTTTTATTTTTGGCATATTCAAGCATTATAGGCTGAAAACCTGGGCTTATTATTATATTTGTTCCTAAATCAAGTATTCTATCAACTTGTTCAGTACTTAAAACTGTAGCAGCAGCTCTTGGAAGATTTGAATAATCTTTAGCTAATATTTCTAAAGCCTTATATCCATACTCTGTTCTTAGAGTTAATTCTATAGAAGGAAGATACTCCAAACAAAGTTCTGCTATATTTCTTATCTCCTCTTCATTTTCTACAACAACTACCGGTATTATTTTATTTTGTATATATTTTTCTAACATAAAAAACTCCAAAAATTATTAATATTCTAATAATTAACTATTAAAATAAATATTAGAATTATTAAAACATATATTCTCTACAATATTTCCTAAATATTTAATATCGTTAGGTACTTCGCCTTTCTCTGCCCACTCACCTATAATATTACATAATATTCTTCTAAAATATTCATGCCTTGAATATGATAAAAAACTTCTAGAATCAGTAAGCATTCCTACAAATAAAGCCAAAGAACCAGTATTTGCAAGTACTTTTATCTGTTCTTCCATTCCATCTTTATTGTCTAAGAACCACCAAGCAGAGCCTAATTGCATTTTTCCTTTTATTCCTTCTTCCTGAAAACATCCCATAAGAGTTGAAAGAGGATAATAATCTTTATTATTAAGACTGTAAAAAATAATTCTTGGAAGCCCTCCATCATTATTTGCAGTTTTTAATAATAATGATAATTTTTCTATAATATTAGAATCCCCAACAGAATCATATCCTGTATCAGCACCAAGTTTTTTAAACATTACTTCATTATTGTTTCTCATAGCAGAGATATGTATTTGCATAACTAAATTTGACTCTCTGTATTTTTTTATTAATTTTATAAGAATGTATGTTTTATATTTTTCAATTTCTTCTATAGATAATGATTCTTTATTCATAGCTTTTTTGAAAATACCATCAATATTTTTTTCATCATCTAAATTAAATGGTACAGTTGATAAAGAACAATCGCTTGAAACACAGCCTAAAGTCTTAAAATAATCTATTCTATTATATAAAGCTTCAATTAGTGATTTTATATCTTTTATATTTACTTTACTTACTTCTTCTAACTTTTTTATATAATCACTAAAGTCATTCATTTCTATATTTATAGCTTTATCAGGTCTAAAAGATGGTACTACTTTTGTATCAATCTTTCCTATTTTAGCTTTGCCTTCATTTATCAATTTATGATATTCTAAATTATCTATTGGGTCATCAGTTGTACCTATTGTATGAACTTTAAATTTTTTGAGAATATCTTTAACAGTCATATTTTCTAATTTTTCATTTGCCTTTTGCCATATTGTATTAGCATTGTCTTCATTTATAACTTCATAAATATCAAAATATCTTTGAAGCTCTAAGTGACTCCAATGATAAAGAGGATTACCTATTAAATTAGGCACTGTTTTTACCCAAGCCATAAACTTATCATAATCTGATGCATCACCTGTTATAAACTTTTCATCTATACCATTAGCTCTCATCATTCTCCATTTATAATGATCACCATAAAGCCAAATCTCTGTTAGATTATTAAATTTTTTATTTTCAGAAATTTCTTGAGTGTTTAAATGACAGTGATAATCAAATATAGGACATTTGCAAGCATAATCATGAAAAAGTATTTTTGCAGTTTCATTATATAATAAAAAATCTTTATCCATAAAAGTTTTCATAATATTTATTACCTCTTTATTTATAAAGTGTAAAATAAATGCAATACTTTCATAATAAACTATAATTACAAAAGTATTGCAAACATATATTTAATTACTTGCCCATTTTTTCTATAGCTTCCCATAAACCTTGTAAATAAACAGCACCCAATGCTCTGTCATAAAGTCCATAACCAGGCATAGAAACCTCATCCCAAATAGCTCTTCCATGGTCAGGTCTAAATGGTCCTTCAAAACCTATATCATAAAATGCTTTCATAATAGCAAACATATCCATTGAACCATCACTTGATAAATGAGCTGCTTCTTGGAATTTACCTGGAGCTGTATGCTCTAAGTTTCTTACATGAGCAAAAAATATTTTTCCTTTTAAACTTCTCACTATATCAGGTATATCATTTTTAGGATTAGAACCCAAAGAACCAGCACATAATGTTACACCATTACAAGGGCTATTAACACTATTAACCATTCTTAATATATTTTCTTTATTAACTATTATTCTAGGAAGTCCAAATACAGGCCAAGCAGGGTCATCAGGGTGTATAGCCATTTTTATATTATATTTCTCACATGTAGGCATTACAGCACTTAAGAAATATTTTAAATTTTCAAATAGCTTTTCATCATCAACTCCCTTATACATTTCAAAAAGCTCTTTTAATCTGCTTAATCTGTCAGGCTCCCAACCAGGAAGTACAAAACCATTAGAACTAGAATCAATTTGTTCAAACATCTTCTGAGGGTCTATTTGGTCTATTATATCCTGATCATAAGATAAAACAGTAGCTCCATCAGGTCTTACCTTAGCTAAATCGCTTCTAGTCCAGTCAAATACTGGCATAAAATTATAACATACTAAATTAATTCCAGCTTTACCTAAAACTTCTAATGTTTTTATATAATTTTCTATATATTTATCTCTGCTAGGAAGTCCTATTTTTATATCATCATGTATGTTTACACTTTCTATACCATATATTTTAAGTCCTGCATCTTCTACTTCTTTTTTTAATCTTTGTACATCTTCTTCTTTCCAAGCTTCTCCTACTTTACTGTCATATAAAGTTGTTATAACTCCTTTAACTCCGGGTATTTGTCTAATTTGTTTTAAAGTTACGGAATCAAAATTCTTTCCAAACCATCTTAAAGTCATTATCATAATCAAAATTCTCCTTAATTAATTTATATATTTTGTTAGACATTCTTTTACAGCATTTTCTTTACTTATCATTTCACTAAAATAATTTTCTATTTTGTTTCCAAGATTTATTTTTTCATCATATAAATCAACAGCAAATATAGTTTTATTTGATAATATAGGCTTTAAATTATTTCCAATACTATCTTTATTTTTAAATTTAATATTTTTTATATATTTTTGTAATTCTTCAAGCATAGGGTCAGGACTGATTTCCATTGACTTTCCATCATCATCAATCCCCATTAAATATCTAAGCCAAGCAGCTATAGTTAGAGGTATACCCACTAAAGAAGAAGTATCAAGTCCATTTTTAAGATATGATTTTAAAGTTTCTCCATATCTTATAGGTATCTTTTGAGAAGTGTCTGTAGCTATTCTTTTTGGAGAATCAGGTATATAAGGATTTACTAAACGCTCTTCAATAACCTCTTTAATAAAGTCTTTTGGATTTAAAATTTTAGGATGAACAACTACTTTCATACCCTCATCATACCCTATTCTTTCAACTAATTTTTTTAATAAAGGGTTTTTCATCTCTTCATATATAAAATTATAATTAAGCAAGCATCCAAATATTGCTAAAGATGTATGAAGAGGATTTAAACATGTAGTAACTTTCATTTTTTCTGAAGTTTGAACAGTAATCCTATCAGTTACATATACATGAGCTTTTTCAAATGCCGCTCTTCCATTAGGAAACAAATCTTCAACAACTAAATACTCAGGAACTTCAGCATTAACAAAAGCAGACATTGGATTATGCCCTACTTTAAATACCGACATATCTTCAAGCCCTATATCTTCTAATTTCTTTGATATAATCTCAGAAGGTCTTGGTGTTATTTTATCAACCATACTTAAAGGAAAAGCAGTTTTTTTACTATCTTCAAGATATTCTATAAAACCATCATCAGCAAAACCATTTTTTATCCATTCCTTAGCTATACTGGTAATAGATGATTTTAATTTATCTCCATTATTAGAGCAATTATCTATACTAAGCATAGCTATAGGAAAAGCACCGTTTTTATATCTTTCTAAAAGCATAGCCGTAGCAATACTCATAATATTTTTTGCTTTTTTAGGTTCATTATTAATATCTTCTTCAACTATGCTATTATAATTTCCACTTGAATCTTTTATTGAATATCCTTTTTCAGTTATAGTAAAACTCACTATCTGAAGAGAACTTGATATAAATATTTTTTTCAATGCATCATAATAATTTATAAAATCAGCATGCACTATGTCAGTTATACTCCCTATAACTTTTTTATCTATATCTCCATTGCTTTTTATAGATGCTAAAAGAGTGAGATTATCGAAAGGCTTGTAAACTTTATCAATCATTTCATAATCATCATCTCTTCCAGCAGCATGTGTATCTACAGCTATTATACCAGTATCTATTATATTATCATTCAAAAGAGTATCTGAAATTCTCGCTATAAAACCTCTAAATATATTTCCAGCACCAAAATGAAGCCAAGTAGGTTTTTTAGATGTATTTTCCCTAATTTGTTTTATATCATATTTAGGTATTTCTATATTAATATTATCCCAAAAAGTTTTATCATTTAAATTTTCTATATTGAGTTTCATATAATATCCCATATTAGTATACTAGTATTTTAATAAAATAATATAAATAGTCAAGCAAAAATCTTATTTATGAATTTTTAGCTTTTATTTCAGCTATAGCTCCCTGTATCTCTTCCATTTTCTCTTTAGTAAGAGGATAGAATCTCATAGCTATAATATTAAGCACCCATCCAATCATAGGAGCAAAGAACACGCAGAACATAGTTACCCAAAAAATAGCCGTTGAATATGGAGTATCAGGAGTAGGCTGAGTTTCTTTAAAACCAATCATAGCTATTAATAAACCAACTATAGTAGTAGCGAAAGATGATATAATTTTATCAACACAGCTGAATAATGTACCCATTAAACCGGGAACATATTTTCCAGACCTATATGTTTCATAATCTGCACAGTCAGCAGTCATAGGTATAACTATATTTGTTGATATTCCAGCAAATCCTTGCATAAGTATCCACAATACTATAAATGCTATAGTAAAGAAATTAAGATTTGTAAAGCTCATAGTTGTAGGATCTCCAAATATAAATAATAATGCCAACAATGCAGCAAATATTATACATCCTATAGTACCAAACAAAAGTGCTTTTCTTTGTCCTAAACGGCTAGCTATAAATTTCATACCCAATATTATGATAATTATACTAGGAATACTATATATAGCAGATACTTCTCCGCTAAGTGCATAATTACCGCATATTATACCATAAAGCATAACTAAAACTATAGAGTTAGTTTGTATAGTAACAAAAAGTTTACTTGTAGAAGCTGCAATTACAAGCATTTGTATTGCTCTGTTTTTTCTTATAACAGTCCAATAATCTTTAAATGTAATTAACTGAGGCTTTCCAAGTCCGAAATATTCTGTTCTGTCTTTAGTCCATAATCCTATTACAGCTAATGCTGATAAACAAGCAGATACAATTATAGTAAAGATTAAGAAAGTATTAAAAAACTCAGCATTAAAACCGCCATATTTTGGTATCCATACTTTAGAAACTACAATCTGCATACCAGCAAATAATACAACATTATAACTTCCATCAAATATAGTAAAATAAGGTCTTTGTTTAGGGTCATTTGTAAGACAAGTTTGTGCTGATTTGGTAACAACACATTGTAAAGTATACCCTATAATATATACAGCATAAACTAAAATAAAAAATAACAGCCTCATATTTTGAGGAGCTTTATATACAAATTTATACATTATTATACAAGAAATTATCATTACAATATTTCCTGCTACTATAAAAGGTCTGTTTTTTCCAAATCTTCCATTAGTTTTATCAAGTAAGTAACCTACAAAAGGGTCAGTTATAGCATCCCAAATACGCATAACTGTAAGCAATGTAGATACTAAAACTACTCCTAAACCTAGCATTCCTGTTGCATAGTATGATATAAAAAACATAAAGAACATATATAAATTTGTAGCAGTATTATTAAAAGCAAAGAATGCTATTTGCCATATTTTGGCTCTATGATAAGTATTTGTATTATCCATATACATACCTCCAATTTTTAAAAGGAGTAGAAAATATTTAAATCTTCTACTCCTAATTTTATATATAATTATTTTTTTGATTTATAATCTAATGGCAACTTATTCCATCTGCTTCTTATAAGATGAGCAACGGCTTTAGGCTGACGGTTTCTAGTAAATATACCTTTTTTATTTCCATCTACCCTAAATATTCCTTCAGTAGTTTGAAAATCAGCAAAGTTCCATAATTGTTCTCCAACTATAAAGTCATAGCTATCAAAAACTTTGAAATTCATTTCATAGTATTCGCATTGATATTCTTCGCTCCACATTACGGAAGGAAGTTTATGAACACCAGCATAAGTATCAGCTCCGTATTCTGTGAACATAACTGGTTTATTCATATTAGAATACAAATTCATTTCTTCTCTAAATTTTTCTTCTGACATATCAATTTCATAACCACCCAAGAAATACCATCCATAGTATCTATTTAATGTAATTACATCGCATAAATGCATACACTTACATTTTCCAGGAGAAGATGCCTGAATAGCAGCAAAAGTTTTAGGAAGATTCTGCTTATCCTGACTTTTAGCAAAATTAAATATATCTTCAAAATATGGAACAGCTTCGTCTTTTGAAGTATCAGGCTCATTGAATAAACTCCACATAACAACTGAAGGGTGATTTTTATCTCTTTTAATAAGCTCTTCAACAGCTTTTTTATGAACTTCTTTAGTTTTGCTATGTACTTCATCTAAAGAGAAATAATCAGTTTTTGATGCACTAGGATTTAGTACAGAACCTACATCAAACATACCTACAGCAGCAACTTCATCTATAATAACAATTCCTTCTCTGTCAGCTGCCTGCATTATTTCTTCACTATAAGGATAGTGAGATGTTCTAAATGAATTTGCACCTACCCATTTAATGAGCTCAAAATCTCTTTTTATTACAGGAGGATTATAACCCCTACCTGCTATTTCACTGTCTTCATGTTTACCAAATCCTGTAAAGTAGAAAGGTTTTCCATTAATTAAAAATTTTGTTCCTTCAACTTTAACAGTTCTTATACCAAAGTCTAAATAATATTCATCTATGAGTTCATCGCCATTTTTTATGCATGCAATAAACTTATACAAATAAGCAGCCTTTGGATTCCATAATTTAGCATCTTTAATAACTATTTTTCCGCTTTTACCTTCACAACTTGCTACTTCTTTTCCCTCTTCATCGTTTATTTTTATATATACTTTGTTTTCGCCTGTAGTATGTACTTCATAATTTACAATTCCATCACTGCCGTTTACATCTGATAATATATCTATATCATGTATATATTCCTTATTTGTAACAGTAATTTTTACAGGTCTGTTTAATCCCGCATAATTAAAAAAGTCAAAAGAAGGTTTAATATATTTTTTGCCTGAAGGTTTAGTTTCTGTATGACCACAAGGTATAGTAGTATTGCTAAGTTCATTATTAACAACTACAACTAATTTATTTTTTTCTCCAAATATTCCTGCTTCATTTACAGGAGCATTGAAAGGCATAAATCCACCTACATGTGTACATACTTCTTTTCCATTAATATATACAGTAGCTTCATGAGTTGCACAACCAAATCTTACATTAACATCTTTGTCTTTCCATTCCAAAGGAAGATAAAATGATGTTTCATACCATACATCACCAGCATGTTCTCTTATATTTTTATCTGTAAATAAATCATTAAAACTAGATGGAACAGGTATAAATGTAGTATCTTTAAGCCCATTAGCATATCCGCTATTTCTGCCTTCATTATTTATATCAATTTTAAACTCCCACATACCAGATATATCTACTACTCTTCTTGTCCTACTCTCTCTAGGATATAACATAGAATTAACCATAAAAAATAATTTCCTCCATAAATATTAAATATTAATTTATTATCAATTAATCAAAGAATAATTTTGTTAAATCGATACCAACTTTAAGTTCGAATCCCCATCCATTTTTATTAAATTCAGAATGTCCTATTCCTAAAGCAGACATATCTTGTTTGAATATACCACCGTAGAATAATCTAGGCTCTATAAAGAAAGTCCATTCTTCTAGGAAGAACTGTAAACGAGGATTAAATCTTATCCAGTACCAATCCTTAAATGCTGTTTGAGCACCTGACAATATTTTAAATTGTACTTCAGGTCTGAAAGCAAACCAATCATTGAAACGCATTTGATAAGCTACTCTAAATTCAGTACCATCATACCAGCCTTGATTTAGTGTTTTTGTACCATCGTTATTATATGTATATTGATTTCCTCTCAAATATATATTCTGCTGAGCCATAAATGTTATAGAATGAGATTTGAATGCTGCAACATCAGGAAGTTTTTTATTCAAGTACATTACAAATACAAAATCTCCTGAAGATGTAAATCCTAAACTAAAAGTATTAAATAAATGCATATTACCTGTTAACTCAACCATAGAAAATGGATTTGAAGTATTTTTTCCGCTTCTACTTCCCTCTTTCCAAGTAGGATCATATACGCTTGGATTATCAAATTGTGCTTGAAGTATAAATCCAAAACCTAACCATGGGGCATTTTTCAATGTCTGTATATAAGTTAATTTTGTGTCGAAGTTTTCCATCATTCTTTTTGCCTTAGGGTCAGTTCCCAAACTTGTTAAATCTCCTGAGGCATATTCAATGTAAAAACTCAACATTTTCATTGAACCTGGATATACATTAAAAAACTGATAGGCAGGGTTTGTTTGAGTGTTTGCTGCTTGCTGAGCAAATGACACTGTACCTGCTAATAATAAAATGGTTAAGATAGTAGTTAATAACTTTTTCATATATAGCTCCTTTACTAACATACTAGTATTTTAGTAAAAATAAATTCCATTGTCAATAAAAAAGATGATTTTTTTATAAAAAAGTTCTATTTTTAATTTTTTTATTCTTTTTTTATGGCTTGAAGTTTATTCATAAATAATGTATCTTTAGTACAATATTTGTTAATTAATAAAAAATATTATTAAAAGCTAATATGTAAAAATCATATATGTTTAAGTATAATTTGTTTACTTTAATATAAAATTACTAAATAATTTTATTAATAATAAAAAATAATAATTTAAGGATATGCTTTTATTTATGCCTAAAACTAAGAATAATAATGCAGATAATTTAATAATATTGAATAGAGAAACTAATGAGCCTATAGGGGATTATGCAGTTAGATGCTTAGAATATAATATAATCAATATGACATTGCTACCTGGTACTTTTATTAGTGAAAAAATAGTAAGTGAGGTATTATCAATAAGTAGAACTCCTATAAGAGAGGCTTTTTCCAGACTTGAGAAAATTAATTTGATAGAAATATACCCTCAAAAAGGAACTATGGTTTCATTAATAGATACGAGTATAGTTGAAGAAACTAGTTTTATGAGGATG
This sequence comes from Brachyspira pilosicoli, assembly GCF_019402445.1. GTDB lineage: Bacteria > Spirochaetota > Brachyspiria > Brachyspirales > Brachyspiraceae > Brachyspira > Brachyspira pilosicoli_B. The sequence continues at coordinate 3,370 of NZ_SRZM01000009.1, read as the reverse complement.
GTACTTGAAAAAGAAATTATAAAGATGGTTTGTAAAAATCATTCAGAAAAAGATTTAAAATTATTAAATAAAAATATAGAACATTATGAAAAAAATATAAATACTAATAAATTTTATGAACTTCTTAAATTAGATAATGAGTTTCATGAGTTATTATTTTCAATAGCAGATAAAAAATTGACTTTTAGTTTAATAAGAGATTCAATAAAACATTTTAACAGAGCTAGAATATTTAATATAATGGAAATGGATAGAACAAGAACATTAACGGAGCATAGTAATATACTACTTCATATAAAAGAAAAAAATATAAAAAAACTTCTTCCTATTATGGAAATGCATTTAACTCATGTAAAAGACGACATGGAATTTTTAAAAAATAAATTTCCAGAATATTTTAAATAATTTATCTTTTTACATCTAAGCCATTTTCTGATTTCATTAAATTTATTACCTCCTCTTTTGTTGTTAAATTCCAATCTCCTGGTATACTATGTTTTATACAAAATGATGCAGTAGCAAATTCTAATATATCTTGATAGTTATCAAATAATAGAATGCCTGAAAGTATACCCGCTGCAAATGAATCTCCTGTACCTATTCTATCAATAATATTTTTTATATAGTATTTTTTTGATTTATATAATTTTCTATCAGCATATAACATACAATATATATTATTATGATTAGAGCTTATTGTCTCTCTTTTAGTAGTTACTACTATTTTAAGAGAATATTTATCTATTAATTGCTGCATAATGTCTTTATAATCTTCATCGCTTATATCGCCATCTACATTTACATTACTTTTTATTCCTAATATTTTTACAGCATCATATTCATTTGCAAATACTATATCAGAATATTTTACAATTTCAGGCATTACTTCTTCTATAGTCTTGCCATATTTCCATAATTTTTTTCTATAATTGATATCGCATGAAACTTTTACGTTTCTTTTTTTTGCTTCCTTTACTGCATATAACGTAAGGTCAGCAGCTGTTTGGCTTATTGCAGGTGTTACTCCGCTTATATGAAAATAAGAAGCATCCTTAAAAACCTTATCCCAATCAAAATCTTCTATTAGAGCCTGAGAAATAGAAGAATATTCCCTATCATAAATTACATTTGAACTTCTATAATTATTGCCTGTATCTACAAAGTATATTCCTAGTCTTTTACCTTCCCAAGATATTGCAGAAGTATCCACTCTATGGCTTAATAGTAATTCTTCTACCTTTTTACCTATAGCATTATTTGGAAGGGCTGTAACATATCTGCTTTTTAATCCAAATATAGATGCCAAGACACAAATATTAGCCTCAACACCTCCAAATGTTGCATTAAGTTTTGATGATTGAAATAATCTTTCATTATCTATTGATGAGAGCCTTAACATTATCTCTCCAAAGCCTACTATATAAGACATTTTATAACCCCTAATTATTTAATATACTAGTATGTCAATAATATTATAATAGTACACTAAAAGCTAATTGTCAAATAAATATTAAAAAAAATTACATATACTCATAAATATATTATAAAAGCTTTAAAATAAAAAAGGCTGAATAAGATATATAATAATTAAACATCTTATTCAACCTTAAAATTTTCAAATAATATGCTAATAATTAATTTTCTATATAAGCATAGCTAAATTTATGGTTTGCTAAACTATCATATACAACGCCTTTCAATTTAGGGCTAACTAAAGTAGGTGTAGCATAATAGTACAATGGTATTATAACATCATTATCCATAAATATTTTCTCAGCTTTATGCATAGCATCCATTCTAATATTCTGATCTATTGTATTCATAGCAGTTTGAAGCAAATTATCATATTCTTTATTTGTAAATAGAGCATGGTTTTGAGGACTATAGCTTAAAAACATACCTAAGAATGTCATAGGGTCATTATAATCAGCAGTCCATCCGCTTCTTCCAATAACATAATTCTTATCAGTATATAATGTTTGTAAAAATACAGCCCATTCTTGCTGACTTACAGAAGTATCTATTCCTAGATGCTCTTTCCACATTTGCTGAACAGCTTCAAATGTAGGAATCTCTCTATTAGAATCAACTATAAATTGAAGTACAGGAAAACCTTCTCCATTTGTATATCCAGCTTCTTCCATTAACTTTTTAGCCTTTTCTATATTTTTTTGATAATCTTCAGGCTTAACACTTATATAATCCCCACCTACCTCTCTAAAATCTCCATTAACATCAGGAGCTCCAAAAGGTACGAATGCACCAGCAGGCACACCAGCTTTTACTATATTATCTACTATATAATTTCTATCTATAGCCAATGATAAAGCCTTTCTAACTCTGCCGTCTTTTAAAACTTCATTAGTATGATTTACAGCATAATAATATGTTCCAAGACGTTTAACCATTTGAAGTAATCCTTCTTCCTTTAAAGTATCAATATCCTGAGCTGGTACTCTGTCAGAAAAATGTAAAGAGCCTTCTTTTATACCAGCAACTGAAGCTGTAGGATTATCCATTAAAACAAATGTGATTTTTTCTGGAACTAAATTCTCATAATCCCAATAATTAGTATTTTTTACCATTACTATATTATTATCAATATTACGTTCTATCATCACATAAGAACCATTTCCTATATAGCTTTCTGGATTGATAGTCCAACTGTTGCCGTATTTTTCTATAATATCTTCTCTAATTGGGTAGAATGTAGTAAATGCTGTTAATTCCAAGAAATATGCAGTAGGTTTTTCTAATGTTACTTCTAAAGTATAATCATCAATAGCCTTTATTCCTAAAGTATCCAATTCCATTTTACTAGAATTAATAGCCATAGCATTTTTTACAGGTTCAAATTGATAACTATATTCGCTTGCTGTTTTAGGGTCTACCGCTCTTTTCCAAGCGTATACAAAATCTTTAGATGTTAATGGAGTTCCATCAGACCATTTTCCATTAGTTCTTAAATGGAATGTATATGTAAGTCCATCTTCGCTTATGTCCCAGCTTTCAGCAGCTCCGCCTACTAATACACCTTCTTTATTTTTTGTTGTAAGTCCTTCAAATGCATGTATTATGTAAACTGAAGCATCTGAGGCTATGTTCAATGTAGGGTCTATAGTTTTAGGCTCTGGACCTACATTTATAAATAAACCTTCACCTTGATTTTCATTTTTTGATGAACAAGATGTTATTATCAAGCCTATTGATAATAAAAAAATAAAAAATAAATTAATAATATTTTTCATAAATCAATACCTTTTTTGTTTTTTCTAAATAATTAGGAAATATATTATATCATCAATTATTAAAAATCAATTAATTAATAAAAAAAATAAATTAAAATATTAAAATAGATTATAATATCTAT
>NZ_SRZM01000089.1 GCF_019402445.1 Brachyspira pilosicoli | reverse complement strand
GTTTTATTTTTTTATTTTATAAATGTTATAGTAATATTATATTTTTTCTTTATAATGTTGTTATTAATTTATTATTATTATATAATTTTTTATATTATGTTTACTAGGAAATTGATGTTATGATTAGAAATGTATTTTTATTAATTATATTAGTTTTTTCTGTTCATTTTAATATATATGCTATAAATCAAAAAGAAAGTGAATTGTTTTTGGCTATAAAAGAAAAGAAAAATGAAAGAGATTTAAGAGAAATTTTAAAATATAGAGTAGATTTTTCTGCTACAAATGATATGGGATTAACTCCGCTTTTATATGCTATTGAATGCAATAATGAAAGAGCTTTGAGAGTGCTTCTTGAATATAGTGATGTTAATATTGAATACAGACTTCATGATGGTTTTGCTGCTTATCCTGATATAAATAAATATGAAGGAGACAGCGTTAATATAGGAGGGGCTACTCCTTTAATGTTTGCTATATTTAAAAATAATTCTAGGATAGTTAAACAGCTTATAGATAAGGGAGCTAATGTTAAAGCTAAAGATAATGAAGGAAACTCAGTATTTTTATATGCATGCGGTTTTGGAGACGGTAATATTATAAGAATGCTTCTTCAAAAAGACAAAATGATAGTTAATGATAAAACTTCTAACGGCAATCTTAATGGACTTCATTATGCTGCTGCTTTTAATAATTTAAATACTATTAATTTCTTAGTTAAAAATGTTGATATGAATATTAATGACAGAGATTCAAACGGATGTACTGCTTTATATTATGCCGCTTACTATGCAAAAAAGGATGCATATAATCTTCTTATTAAACTTGGTGCTAATAAAGATATAGGAGATAATTATGGAGTAACTCCAGAATATATACTATCAGGCGGAAGTTCTGCTATTGACCTAGAAAACAAAGAAGATAATAATACAAATACTTACAATGAAAACATGTTTATAGCAAGAGTTATTCAAACATCAGACACTAATGCATTAAGAGATATGATGATGTATTCTAATTTCAATATGAACTCTATGATTTTGTCTTATGAAACTCCTCTCACTTATGCTATACACCTTGATAAATATGATATGGTTGATGAGCTTCTTAAATATAGAATTAATAATACAAATATCATAAATATAGAAACTTCTTATATACCGGCTGATGAAGTTTATTTCGATGAAGATAGAGCAGAGTTTAGAGGCAATGTATATTTGGGTGATGTTAGCCCTTTGCAGTATGCTATATTTAAAAATAACACTAATATAATAAACACACTTTTATATTATGGTGCTGATATAAACAGAAAAGACAGTTTAGGAGACAATGCTTTAATGTATGCTGCTAGATTTTCAAGTGCAGAAGTTATTGATACAATTTTAAATTATAGCAGCAATTCTTATAGGGTTGTAGATATATACGGCAACACCCCTTTACATAATGCTTCATCACTTGGAAACACTAATACTTTAATTGCTCTCATGAATAGAACTCCTATTAACATAAACATACAAAACATTGATGGAGATACTCCTTTGCATTTAGCTGTAAAAAACAATAATAGTAATACTTATAGATTTTTATTATTAAAGGGAGCTGATTATACTATAAAAAATTATGACGGCAAAACTGCTTCAGATTTATTGTATGGTGATAATAATGTAGAAAATATAATGGGTAATTTTGGCGAAACTAATATTTATGATACGAATTCATATAATAATAATAATTTAAACGTTATTCAAGCAAATAATATTGTAGAATATTTTTTGTATGATAATATGCCTGATGATGATACTTCTTATTATAAAAAAGAAGAAGAAAATAATGAATATGCCAATCAAGTAGAAAGTAAGATTCTTTTTGATGCTATTTATAAAGATGATGCAGCTCTAATACATAATGCTATCTCTAATACAGTTGATCTTAATACAAGAAACTCTGAAGGATTTACTCCGCTTCTTTATGCTATTCATTATGATAAAACAAATGCTCTTAATATACTTTTAAGCTACACTGATAAAATTGATATAAATAAAACATTAGACAATTATACTAATTATTATTCTAAAAAAGGAGTTAACTTTAGCGGAGAATTAGTATTTGATAAAACAACCCCTTTAGAATATGCTATATTTAAAGGAAATATTAATATAGTTTCTATGCTTATGGATAATAACGCTGATATATATCTTGAAGATTCAAAAGGATATAATGGAATATTTTATGCTTCTGCTTTTGGAGATTATGCTCTTATAAATAAAATATTACAAAAATATCCATCTATATATAATTTTAAAAACTCTAATGGGGATAGTGTACTTCATATTGCAGCAAGTTACGGTAATAATAACGCTATAAGTTTTTATTTATATAATACATTTTTAAGTATAAACACAAAAAATAATGAAGGAAAAACTCCATTAGATTTAGCAAATGAAAAAGGATATACTAACACAGTAGATTATTTAATAAAAGGCGGTGCTAAATATGGTAATCAATAATTATTTATTTTATTGTTTCAAACCCGTCGAATATGTAAGTGTATGAGCTATTATCAGGATATAGTGTTATAGTAATTAAAGCTATATTTTTATGTTTGCTTTCATCAAATGTATTTAGTGGTATTGTTAGAGTTATATTATTTCTAAAAAATAAATGCGAACTGTTGCCAATCCATATATATCCGTTTAATGTTTTTTGACTATCACTTGAGTTATAATCAAATTTTATTTTGTTATCAAATATATATTTTTGAGTATCTATAAAATTACCTGTGTTATCTGTACAAAGGTAATAACCATTATTAAAATCGGCAGTATGACTATAAGTTTTGTTATTTATACTAAAATCTATATCTTTAGCATACATATTATCATATTTTAAGAAAGCCTTATTGTTAGACTCTCCCTTTACTCTCACTTTAAGATACATAGTTTTAGCAGTTCCGTTATTATTATTTGTATTATTGTTGTTTGTATTGTTATTATTTGCACTGTTATTTGGTTTGTATGAACTGTTACAGCTTAATGACAATATTAATATAATAATTAATGTTAAAGATTTAATTAAATTACTCATATAAATAATATAAGATATATATTTTTTTAGTCAATATATGTTATACTATTAAAAATAGTATATGCTATCATATCCATAAAGAACTATACTTTGTTATATAATTTTTTATTCAACTTTTTCCCGCCTTACGCACTGCGGACTTCGTCAAAGTTTTTGCCATCCGGGCACGCTTCGCGAAAGTGCAAATAAAAAATAGTACCAAATCATAATAATTGTCTATTAAATAAAATATAAACCTTTATTTTAATATATTCAAACAAGACTTAATAATTTTCAGTATTATAAAAAAGAGCCTCATAACAATGAAGCTCTTATTAATATTTATTAAAACTATATTTTATTGCAAGAATAAATTAACAGCCTGTTCATTAGCACTATTAACAGCTGTTACAACAGAAGTGCTTGATATAGTAGCACCGCTAATAGCTGCTATTTGAGCATCAAGTGCCTCTTCTGGTTTTATACCTTTTACAACAGTAAGAGGTACAATAGAACTTTTATTAGTAAATTGATTTCTAAAACTAGGCTCTACAATTTTAGCACCAAGTCCTGGAGTTTCAGCCTGTTCAGTAACAACTATTCCAGTAATTGTAGTAGCATCATCACTAAAACCAACTAATACTTTATTTTGACCATTATATCCGCCGGCAGAAGAAAGTATAGCATAACCAGCTACAGAACCATCAGCCTTTTTACCAATATAATATGGATATGTAGCATTCTCACTAATAGGACCTTCTATATTATCAGCATTAGGTATAACAGCCTTAACACCATTTAATACAGTTTTTTCATTGTTAGCTAAAATATCTTTCTCAAAAGAAGAATAAACAAATGATAACAAAAATCCAGCAACTAGAGCAGTTAATGTAACAGATATTACAGCTTTATAAGTAACTTCTTTTTTCATTGTTTTGCTCCTTGTTGTTTTTCTATATTTATAGCCTCTTTCTTACCAAAAGGTTTAGGACGAGTATACATAGATATTAAAGGCATAAACATATTTCCTATTAATATAGAATACATAGTATATTCCGGAGAAGAACCAAAAGCTCTAAGTATTGCAAGTACAGTACCTATTAAAAGAGCATATATCCAAGCTCCTAAATGACTAGAAGGGCAAGTAACCATATCAGTAGCCATAAAGAAAGCACCTAAAACAAATCCGCCAGCAAATACTTGATATATAGGAGAAGCAAATTTTCCAGGCATAGCAAGACAAAGTACTAAACTTACTGTAAATAGAGAGATAAACATTCCTAAAGGTATTCTCCAATCTATAGTTTTAGTAGCAATTAAGAATATTCCGCCTATTGTAAGAAGTATAACAGAAGTCTCACCTATAGCTCCACCAGTGCTTCCTAAAAGCATTTGAATATAATAGTGAGCTTCAAATTGAATTTGTTCTATTAAAGAAGTACTAATACTATTATTATAAGTAAACTTCATAAAAGTTAAAGGAGTAGCCTGTGATAGAGCAGTCATCATATCAACTGACTGAGTACCGCCTGTAATAGCATTCATAGTTCTATGCCAATCTGTAATAAATAAATCTAAGAAAGGCACTCTAATAGGAGGAGTATAAGCACTCATTTGAGCAGGGAAAGCAACCTGTAAAAAAGCCCTTCCTACCAAAGCAGGGTTAAATATGTTAGAACCTAAACCTCCAAAAACTTCCTTAGCAAAAACAATAGCAACAATCCCTCCAATAACAACCATTGTAATAGTGGTACTAGGAGGTAAAGTCATAACCAAAAGCAAAGCCGTAACCACTGAAGCATAATCAGGAAGTACAGGCTGTTTTCTCATCTTTCTAACAATTATATTACATAAAACACAAGTAATAATAGAAGCAAGATATAATATAATTACTCTATTACCAAATAATACTACGCTATATATAATAGCAGGTAAAAGAGCAATAATTACTCTTAACATAATTTTTTGTGTAGTATCTCCATCTTTTATATGAGGAGAAGATTCAGTGTATAACTTCATTATCTTATCTCCTTAACAAATCTTTACCATATCTAATCCATTGTACCAAAGGTATTTTGGAAGGACATATGTAAGAACAACATCCGCATTCAAAACAAGTAGCTATATCCAAAGAATTTAATTTGTCTTTAACTTTAGCCTTAGCTGTATGAGCTATCTCAGTAGGAGAAAGATGAAGAGGGCAGGCATTAGCACATCTTCCGCATTTAATACAAGGATATTCAACTTCTTTAGGCAATTTATTTTTATCTAAGAATAATAAAGAGTTAGTACCTTTATTAACGCATTGCTCCAAATTAGGAACACTAGCACCCATCATAGGACCGCCTGCTATAACAAGCACATCATCAGAAATAAGACCGCCACACTCATTAACTATATGCGAAATAGGAGTACCAAGCGGAACCCAAATATTTTTATGTTCTTTAATAGCATCACCAGATACAGTAACAATTCTCTCTATTAATGGTTTATCTTTAGCAACAGCTTCATATATAGCATATAAAGTAGCCACATTTACAACTAAAACATTAACGTCCATAGGAAGCTTACCAACAGGTACAACTCTACCAGTAGTAGCATCAATAAGCATTTTTTCAGCACCCTGAGGATAACGAAGTCTTAAAGGCATTACTTCAACATTATAATTTTGAGCAACTTTGCCCATTTCTTCAATAGCCAAAGGTTTATTAGCCTCTATACCAATAACAGTTCTTTTTACAGAAGGAATAATTTTTCTTAAGATTTCTATACCTTTGAATAAATCTTCAGTATGTTCCATCATAAGTCTATAATCGCTGGTAATATAAGGTTCACATTCAACGCCATTAATAATTAAAGTATCGCAGTTACCTTTTGCAGCACCATCAACTTTAACATTAGTAGGGAAAGTAGCTCCTCCCATACCAACTATACCAGCATTTTGAATTTTTTTAGACATCTCTTCTGCAGATAAAGTCATATAATTATTATTTAGAGTAAAATCAACATTATTAGCTTCGGCATCTAAATTAATTAGAAAAGCACTAGCTCCTCTTCCCAAAGGTGGCGGAGCAATTTCTATATTAGCAATAGTTCCGCTAACAGAAGAAAACACATTTCCAGATACATATCCGCTAGCTTCTCCAATCATTTCTCCTCTTTGAACTTTATCCCCTTTGTTCTTTAACATTTTAGCAGGTGCACCAATATGCTGTGCCATAGATATTAAAACTGATTTAGGAGCTTGGGTCATAGTAGAAGAAGCTATTTGAGCAGTATCTTTGCTATCATGAGGATGTACACCCCCAAAACGAAATTTACCTAACTTCATAATATATGTCCTTATTTTTTACATTTTTTATATAAAATTAATATTTATAATATTTAATCAATATTTAATACAGCAACAGCTCTAGTATAACCACTTCCATAACTGCATAAAGCTAATTTAGTATTTTTCTTTATACTGCCATCTTCTAAAGCCATAGAAAGAGCAACTCCAGAAGAAGCACTCAATGAAGAGTTAGCATTTTCCATTTTTGTATAAACAATGTCTTTAGGAACATTTAAAGTATTAACAAAAGCATCAAAAGCATTTTTACTAGAATATGACGGTATGTAATAATTAGGTTCTATGTTATTTTTAGATAAAGTTTCTTTTGTATATATAGCAGCTTTTTTTGCCTCATTTTCAAATATTTCATTATTTTTTATAGAGATAAAATGTTCTTTATTATTAACGCCTTCTTTAGTATATGGTTTAGCAGTTCCGCCCATAGGGATATAACAATTTTCTAAAGCACTGCCGTCTGTAACAGAGTCTATGAAAGATATTTCAATATTTGATTTTTCATTAGAAACCATAGCAGCAACAGAAGCGTCATCAAATCTATTAGTATCATCACAAATATAAAAAGATTCTGCCGCCACTACTAAAATGTTTTTATATCTATTACTTTTTATAAAAGCATAAGCAAGCCTTAGAGCGGATATAAAACCAGTAAAATCACTTTCTATATCAAAACAAAAAGCATTTTTAGCATTAATTTTACCTGCTAATATACAAGCAGTAGATGGATAAATATAGTCTTTAGTAACAGTAGCACAAATAATAGCATCTATAGATAATGGGTCTATATTTTTTATAGTATCTTTAATAGATTCCATAGCTAATTCAGATGCAGGCATAGAGGTTTGTTTATTTTTATAAGTAGCCTTACAAGATTTAATATATACCATATATAAAAACCCTTTTAAAAAATTCTTCTTTTCACACCAGAATCTAAAAGTTCTTTAGATATTTTTTCATTTATTTTGGCATCTAAGAATTTATACATATTAAGTACAGCGTTTGTTACACCAGCTCCGCCAGTAGTGCCGTGTCCAACAAAAGCACCACCATTTAATCCAAGTAATATAGCAGAACCATAAGAGTCAGCACTCATTTGTGTTTTTAAGTTTTTAAATACAGACTTCATCATAACAGCCCCCATCATATTAAGAGGGTTTTTCTTTATTTCAGTCTTTAATAAATTTACTATTAAACTAGCACTTCCTTCTATACTCTTTAATACTATATTGCCATCAAAACCATCTGCAAGTACAACATCAGCAAGATCAGATTTAAGCATACTGTTAGGTTCAACATTGCCTACAAAATTTACTTTTTTCATTTTTTCTAATCTTTCGAAGTATTTTTTTACAGCGGCATTACCTTTACTATCTTCTTCACCTATATTGAGAAGTGCAACTCTTGGATTATTTATGTTCATATATCTTTTAGCGAACACTCTACCCATAACGGCGAATTGAGCCATATAATCTGGAGTACAATCAACATTTGCCCCCATATCCATCATACAGAACTCACCGCCTATTTTAGGAAGTGTAGATACTAAAGGGGGACGCATAACACCTTTTAAACGACCTATTTCTGTAAGTGCAGCAGCTAGGGTAGCTCCAGTATTACCTGGTGAAAAGAAACCTTCCGCTTTTTTATCCGATACCAAACGTGCTGCAACTAATACAGAAGCATTTTTTTTATGTTTTACCGCAACAGCTGGAGTTTCTGTCATTTCTATAATGGAATCGCTATGTTTTATATCAACACGATTCTTATCATATTTCAACGATGATAAAGATTTAACAATATCTTTTTCATTACCAACTAATATTAAATTTACATCTTTATTTAAAGACAATGCTCCAATTGCGCCATTAACTAATTCGTCTAGAGGTTTTTCTCCGCTAGCAACATCTATGGATAAATTCATTGATAATCCTAATTATTTATTAACCAGCATTTTGATTTTTATTAGCTTTTACTACTCTATCTTTGTAGAAACCACATTCAGGGCAAATTCTATGCGGCATTCTTTCTGCTCCGCATTGAGGACAGATTGATAAAGAACCTAAAAATCTTTTATCGTTAGCAGCTTGTCTTGATCTCTTTTTTGATTTCGATTTTCTATGCTTAGGTACAGCCATTTAATTTCTCCTTAAAAGTTATATAATTGTCAAACTTACAATACTATATATATTTTACTATTATGTCTTATTTTTGTCAAGTTTTTATTATTATTGCTTAATATACTTATGTGTTAATTTTTAATTTAAGCATAGCATATAGCGGTTTTGTGGTATTGTTTATATTTCTAAAAATTATAAAATATGTTAATATTATTATTATTATATTATTTTTTATAGGTTATGGTTTATGAAAAAGTTTATTTTACTAATTGGGATATTTTTTATTACAGGATGCAATTTATATGTTGGCGATAAAGTTAGCATACTTATGTTTAATGAAGATACTAATGGAAATGAGATTACTAATGATACTTTAAATTTTATACTTGTAAAAAGAGATAATACAAATAGTCTTAATAATATCACATATATCAGCGGAGTTATAGAAAATAGAGCAGGAGAACAGAATATAACAAATATAACTGAAGCACAATATATAGAAGATATTAATAATACTAATTCTGTAAAAAATCTAAATTTAGATGATTATAATATGACTATTAATTATAATAAAAAAAGTATTATTTTTATAGACAATGACGGTACAAAATATACATTGCCTTTAAATAATTCTGAAGATACTTGGTTTTATAAATTAATCAAAGGTGCTACTAATTTATAAACAATCAATTTTTGTTTATATAATCATTTATTTGCTTGTTTATATTTATACTATTTTCTAATTCATACTTGTTTATATATCTTTTTACTGTTAAAGACATAGCAAAAGTATTTAATATAAAAAATATTAGTAGAGTATATAAAATATTTTTTTTATTAATAATTATATTTTTATATTTTACTATAAATAACAAAATATAAGAATAGCTTATAGCGAATATTCCATATAAATAATGAAAAGAGCTAGAGCTTGGAGGAGCTATGAGGAAAAATATAGTTGATATTATCATAGATAATAGTAGTATTTTAAATATTTCTTTAATAGTTGATTCAATATTATTTAAAGTATATTTTTTATTGAATAAAATATAAAAACTGCCAATTAAACAAATTGCTGAGAATATCAAACTCAATAATAAAAATACAAATCCAAAAATAAAAGCTGGTTCTGAAAACCAAAAATTAAGTATATTATCAAGATTTCTCATATATGCAGCAGACATTTCATTTGTGGGAAATAGTATAAATGCCTGATATTGAGGAAAACCTATATTGCTTATTGAACTTTTCTTTTCTAACATCAAATAAGTATTATAGAAATGATTTTTTATTTCATATACTAAATATGGAAGATATAGTAGAAAAGATATAAATATTCCTATAACAAAATGTAATATATATTTAAATGTTTTTTTGTATTTTATTATTAAATATATAATCATTGTAGGAACAATGGAAAAGAAAACAGAAAAATGTGCCTGAGTCATTATTGCTAAAGTTGGAAATATAAATACAGCAGATAGTTTTGTTTTTAATTCACTATCATTGCATATATATTCAAATAAAAATATAAAAAATATAAAACTAAATATAAGAGTTAAACTAGGATTCCAAAAGTTAGTTAATGCTCTAATAACATAACCATTACATAATATAAGTACCGACATAAATGATGTTGTTACCAAACCAAATCTTTTAAAAATCCAAAATAAAAATATTAAAAGAATAGATAGGCTAAATATATAATTAATAAGTTTGGCTAAATAAAGGTTTTCATTAGACATTTTATAAAATAATGTGTAAGTAATATAATATATTCCTCCAGGCACTCTTGGCATTGTAAATTCGTCTTTATATGTATCAGATAATTGAAATCTTGTTCCTGTATATGGGGATATTTGTTTTTTATACCATCTATGCATATCATAAAAATGCTGAAAATCGTCTAATGTTGATCTATATGGTAGTATAGATAATGATGTATATATATTTACTATAATAGATAATATTATAATACAAATTAATATAGCATTTAATTTTTTATTTCTCTCTATCATTTTATTGATTCTATATTAATAATATATAAAGTCAATAAAATATAATAGCAATATATTATATTTTATGTTATTATAAAAAGAGTATAATATTTAAGGTTTAATAAATGAAGAATATTGCTATACTTGGCAGACCTAATGTAGGTAAGTCTACACTTTTTAATAGATTTGCAGGAAGAAGAAAATCAATAGTTGATCCTACAGCTGGAGTTACAAGAGATATCAGCATAGCTAAAACATATATTGATGATATAGCTTTTAATGTGTTTGATACAGGCGGACTTCTAGATATGAGTGAAGATGTGTTAAACGAAAAGGTAAGAGAGAAGGCATTAAAGACTGCTACAGATGAGGCTCACTTGCTTTTATTTGTCGTAGATGCTCATCAAACTCACCCAGATGATAGGCATTTTATTAATACTATAAGAAAATTAAATAAACCTATTATACTTGTTATAAATAAGATAGATTCTGATTCTCATAACAATTTAATTAATGAATTTTACTCTCTTGGTATAAAAGATATTGTTGCTATAAGTGCTGAACATAATAACGGTATTGATGATTTGAGGGATAAAATACTTGAAGTTTTTGAAAGAATAGGAATTGATTTAGAATCCGAGAGAGAGATTACTAAAAGAGAAGAAGATAATAAAAAAGAAGATAAAGTTCTAGATGATGAAGAGCTGTTTGAAGATTTTGATGAGGACTATGATGAAGAAAAAGATAACAAAAAACAACAAAGACTTGATGAATATATATCAAAAAAGAAAATCATAAACATAGCCATAGTAGGAAAGCCTAATGCTGGAAAATCTACTTTATTAAATACATTGATTGGAAAAGACAGAAGTATTGTTTCAAATATTGCAGGCACAACAAGAGATTCTATAGATGAAACATTTAATTTTAAGGGTGATGATATTTGTCTTGTAGATACTGCTGGTATAAGAAAAAAGAAGAATGTTAATACAGATGTTGAGTATTATAGTGTAAATAGGGCAATAAAAGCAATAGAAGCTTCTGATGTGTGCATACTAATGCTTGATGTTTTTGAAGGTTTAACCGATCAAGACAAGACTATAGCAAACCTCATAATAGAGAGAAGAAAGGGCATAATAATTGCTGCTAATAAATGGGATATAAGAGAGAAGGGCACTACTTGGAATGATTATGAAGCTTATATGAAGTCAGCTTTTCCTGTGCTTAATTATGCTTTTTATGCTAGGGTTTGTGCTACGAGAAAAAATGATGCTGAGAAACTATTATCTTTAGCCATCAGAGTGGCAAAAACAAGGCTTCAGAGATTTGAAACACATGCACTTACTGAAACTATGGTGAGAGCTACTAGAGAATATTCTATATCTGCAGGAGGAAATCCATTTAAGATTTTCTATGTTACTCAAACAGGTGTTAATCCCCCTGCTTTTGCGGTATTTTGTAATCATCCGCATAAATTAAATTCGCATTATAAAAGATATTTAGAAAATAGATTTAGAGAGATGTTCGATTTTAGAGGAACACCTATTATACTTAACTTTAGAAAGAGAGGAAAGAAATATGATAATTAAAATTCTAATAAGTGTAGTTATATCATATATAATTGGTGCTATACCATTTTCATTTATAATAGGAAAAATTAATGGTCATGATGTGAGAAAAGAGGGCAGCTGTAATCCAGGGGCAAGCAATGTGCTTCGTGTTTGCGGTAAAAAGGCTGGTATTGCTGCTTATATTTGCGATATAGGTAAGGGAATGATTGCTGTTATAGTACCTAGTTTTATTCTTTCTGATATCATTTTAAGTCATAGCTATATTTTAATTGTTTGTGCTGTGGCTTCTATACTTGGGCATGTGTTTTCTATATTTTTAGGCTTTAAGGGCGGCAAGGGAGTTGCAACTAGTGCTGGTTCTATGTTTATGCTTGCTCCAGTGAGTTTGCTTATCACTATGATATTTTTCTTTATAGGTTTATTTGCTTCAAGAAAAACTGTTGCTATTGGTTCTACTTTTGGGGCTTTAGCTTTTCCTATTGTGCTTAGCTTTTTATATTTTAAGGCTAACTTTTTATATAGAATATTTTTTAATGTTAATTATATAGCTTTATTTCCAATAACAATACTTCTTGCTATATTTATTATAATAAAACATATACCAAATTATAAAAGAATATTAAAGGGTGAAGAGAATAGTTTTTCTAAGAAATAATTTTCATATAAAATTGACAATGCTTAAAAAATGTCTATAATTATACTATATAACATTTTTTTGGATATAATATGCAGTATTATACTACATCACCTAAAAAAAAATTAAGATTCTATTCTATAGTCTATCAATTTATTTAATTCTTACTAATATTTTACTATTTGAGATTACTATTTTTTAATCTTTAATTCTAATTTTTATTTAATTTAACTAAAAAAAATTTTTATTTTCTTAAGGAGTAAGTATGTCTAGTAATTCAAAAATTTTTTATGGAGATACATCTTTTGTGACTCCAGTTGGCAACTTTGATTATAATGAATTTTCAAAAGCTACAAAAAGAGAACAAAATATGCCAGGATTTGATTCTCAATATAGAGATTTTGTAGATTATATTATGAAAATAACTCATAATATTTGGGAAGAAAAGGGTATAGGTGTTATATATGATACATATCACAATAATGTAGTAATGCATTCAGCAACAAATAAAATATCAGGAATTAAGGAGGTTATATCAGGTACTATGCAAACTCTTCATGGATTTCCAGATAGAAGGTTAATAGGTCAAAATGTTATTTGGTCTGAGCTTGGAGATGGATATTTATCTTCACATCGCATAATGTCAACAGCAACTAATTTAGGCGACAGCAGTTTTGGAAAAGCTACAGGCAAAAAGGTAACATTTAGAACAGTTGTAGATTGTGCATGTTCTAATAATAGAGTATATGAAGAATGGCTTGTGAGAGATAATTTATGGATTTGCAAACAATTAGGCTACGATCCTATTGAATTAGCTAAAATTCAGGCTGAAAATTCTGTATCATTTGAAGAACCTCCAAAAAGCAGTTATGGTATTAATGAAGCTATGGAAGGTCAGTTTAGTCCTAAAGTATACAATGCTGCAGACGAAAGCGTTGGCGAAGTTATGTTGGAAATGGTGAGCAGAATTTATAATTACAAATTATTTAATGAAGTAAAGAAATATTATTATGATAATGCTGTTGTGCATTTTATATGTGATAAAGATTTGGTAGGATATCAAGAGATACAGGGAATGTTAATAAGTATTTTTGCTTCTATGCCTAATGCTAGCTATGAGGCAGAACGCGTTACTATTAATAAAAGAGCTAATACAGAAAATAGCTATGATGTTGCTATACGTTATAGAATAAGAGGTATAAATGAAGGTATAGGATATTTTGGAAACCCTTCCGGAAAACCTATAGAAATACTTGGAATAAATCATTACTATGTTGTAGATAATAGAGTTCAAGAAGAATGGATGACATTTGATGGTTTAGATGTATTAAAACAAATGTATAAATAATAAAATTATAGGAGACAATACATATGAGTAATGAGAAAGACACTTCTATAAATGATATTATATTAGGTAAAGATTTATCTAATATACAAAGAATAATAGCCTTTCTTTCTATAGTTATAATATATTTTTTCTATTGTTATAATTTTATGGTTGGGACTTTCGTTAAACCTACTATGATAGCTGAATTGGCAAGCGGCGGATTTGGTTTTACTTTAAAGCAAACAGAAGAAATATTTGCCGTTATGTCTTTTGGTACAATACCCGGCACAATTATTTTTGGTATACTTTCATCAAGAATAGGAAAGAAGCGTACACTTATAATAGTAGCAATGCTTATAGCTATTACTACTTTTATACCTATGCTTTCATATACTAATGTTACATTATGGAAAGTAGCAAGATTTTTCACAGGTATTACATTAGGCGGAGTATTTGGTACAGCTATGCCGTTAATAGCAGATATGTTTCCAAGAAAATACAGAGGTAAATTAGCAGCAACACTTACAGCATTATTTTCACTAGCTATGATATTTGGCGGTAAGCTTTATGGTATGCTTGGAGATGCTAATTGGAAAATATTGATGTATACTACTATTATACCTCCTGCTATAGGAGCATTTCTTACTTTGATATTTGTACCTGATGATAGTAAATATACCAAAGAATTATTAATAGAGAGTAAAAAAAATAATGAGAAAATAAGTTATTTTTCTATGTATAAGGGAGTTTATTTATTTATAGGAATAGGTACTATACTTTTATCAGGAGCTAATTTTACAGGATATTCATCTTTTTCAAATAATGCTACTACATATTTGACAACTGGTTTAGGATTAACTGCTGCTGTGGCTGGTAATATTTATAGTTTACAGGGGTTGGGTCAGCTTTTTGGATATATAATTTGGGGTACTATTGCTGATAAATTTGGAAGAAAAGTGCCTGCTGTTGGTATGCTTCTTAGTGCGGTGCTTATATTTATTTTCACAAGGTTAACAGTAAATGATGTTGTTGGTTTTATGATAGTATCAACTTTATTAGGTTTTGCATTTGGTTTTTCAGGTGCTTGGGGTGCTTATTATTCAGAATTGTTCCCTGAAAAATTTAGAGCTTTATCAGCAGGTATATCTTTTAATGGCGGAAGAATAGTTTCTACTTTTGCTTTGCCAGCTATAGCAGGATTAGGAACAACTACTTCTGCTGCAGGAATGATTCCTATATTTAGAATTTCTATGATAGTTATTGCAGTAGGAACTGTAATATGGGCATTCCTTCCAGAAACTTTAAAAAAGAAATAAAAAATAATAGAGGAGTTTATTATGGGATTTCAAGAAGAAAAAAAATTAATATTAAAATATTTTGATGAATTAGAAAACTCAAATTCTGACAATGTACAATCTGTTATGGAGAAATATGTTACTAAAGATTATAAATGGAGAGGGGTTTATCCTTTTAGAGAACAAAATAGTTTGTCTGATGCATGTAATAATTTTTGGAAACCTCTTTTAAATTCTATAAAACATATTCAAAGAAGACAGGATATTTTTATAGCAGGAAATAATGAGATATCTGAAGGAAAATGGGTGATGAGCATGGGACATTTTATGGGGCTTTTTGATGCTGATTGGCTTGGTATTAGAAAAACTAATAAAATGGTTAGCTTAAGATATGCAGAATTTAATCATGTAGAAAATGGTAAAATAAAAGAAACAGGATTGTTTATTGATATTATAGGGCTCATGATTCAAGCGGGTGCTAATCCTTTGCCTCCTGCTACTGGTATGTACTTTGTATATCCTGGTCCTAGAGACCATAATGGAATATTACTTGAAGATGCTGATCCTAATGAGGGAGTAAAAACATTGCAGCTAATTAATAAAATGGTCGATGATTTATCTGAGTTAAATAAAAGCGGTTCTATGACTTGCCCTCCTGAAATATTAGAAAAGACTTGGCATAAAAATATGATTTGGTATGGACCTGGCGGAATAGGTGCTAGTTATACAATTCCGCGTTATCAAGAGCAGCATCAGCTTCCTTTTAGAAGTGCATTAAAAGATAAACAGTTTAATGGACATGTATGCAGATTTGCTGAAGGAAATTTTGCTTGTTTCTTTGGTTGGCCTAATCTTTCTAATACTCCTATAGGCGGATTTTTAGGACTTCCTGGAGGTATAAGAGCTGATATGCAGGTTGTAGATGTATATTATAGAAAAGGTGATAAGCTTTCAGAAAACTGGGTATTGATAGATTTGCCGTATTGGTTAAAGCAGCAGGGATTAGATATTTTAGAGAGAACTAGAACAATAATGAATCCTTAAAAAAGGAGTTAATTATGATGGAGTAGTAGGTATTTATTTAGCTTTTAAATAAATACCTATTGCTGTTTAAAAAAAGGAGAAAATATGTCAATAGTGGATACTATCGTTATCATTGTATATTTAATTATTGTGCTTTTTACAGGATATTTTGTTGGTAAAGATAATAAAGACCAAGAAGATTATTTTTTAGCTGGAAGGGCAATGAATTGGTTTCCAGTAGCTTTATCTGTAGCAGCTACTATGATAAGTGCTAATGGATTTATAGGCGGTCCTGGATGGGCATATATGGACGGTATGGGTCCTTTTATGATTAATGTGGCTGTTCCTTTTGCTATATTTTTTTCTATGTTTATAACTACTCCTATCATATATAAATTGAGAGTAACTTCTGTATACCAATATATGAATTATAGATTTGGGAATATATGCAGAAATCTAACGGTTTTACAATTTTTTATTAATTCATTAATTCAGGTAAGTTCTATGGTTTTTATTCCATCTATTATAGTAGAAAGAATAACAGGATGGTCTTTAACTATAGTAGTGCCTATTATAGTTGTTATTGCTCTTATATATACTCTTGTAGGAGGATTAAAAGCTGTTATATGGACTGATGCTATACAGATGTTTGTTGTTTGGGGAAGCGTAATATTTGTAATATACACTGCTTTGAAAAAAGCGGATATGAGTTTATTAGATAGTATTGTTTATGCTAAGGAGGCTGGTAAATTAAATACTTTAGATTTTTCTTTTGATATGGCAAAACCTAATACTTTTTGGGCTACTTTAATTGGAGGAAGTATTTTTTGGATTAGATACTTTGCTTTTGACCAAATTCAAATTCAAAGAATATTATCAGCCAAATCTATAAAAAATTTAAAAGCATCTTTATTTACAAGTGCTGTAGTATCAAATATAACATATTTCTTTATGCTTTTTGTAGGAATTATTTTATTTGCCTTTTTTAATGGAAGAATATTTAAAGCATCAAATGATGTTATGATAGAATTTATTTTAGAAAATATTCCTGTAGGAGTAGTTGGATTAGTAATAGCAGGAGTTTTTGCAGCATCTATGTCTAGTGTAGACTCTATACTTAACTCTATGACAACTGTATTTATCAAAGATATATTTGAGGAATATTTTTCTAAGGATAAGAAAGAAGCTCCTTTATCTTTTTTAATGATTGTATCTGCTGTGTTAGGTATTATTATAATTATATTTGTATTAGTTGGATTTAAAGGCTCTGTAAAATCTGTATTAGATGTTGTAGGCGGATATATATCTTATTTTTCTGGTCCTGCATGCGGTGTTTTTCTTCTTGCGATATTCACTAAAAAAGCTAATGATAAAGGTTCTGCTTTAGGTTTTATATTTGGTTTTATAATAGGACTTTATTTGGCTAAAACTTATAATATATTTTGGATAATTAATCCTGCTATAGGAGCTTCTATTACTTTTGTAACAGGATATATTTTCAGCTGCATTATACCTTCTAAAACAAATAAATCTGATATAGAAAAATATACTATTTTTGGAATATCAAAACTGCAAAACGAATCTGCAGAAGATATAAAATATGGAACACCTTTAAAATTTGATAAATATTCTATATCTGTATTAGTATTTTTCTTTATTCAATATATTATTTTGTTTGTATTGCAATATTGTTAAGTTTATAAATATGTTATTATTTTTACTGA
>NZ_SRZM01000088.1 GCF_019402445.1 Brachyspira pilosicoli | reverse complement strand
CATAATTTACTCTGCTCTATTTTTTTTATATCGGATATATTAAAATTTTTTATACCCTTAGTTTCATTAAAAACAATCTTCTCATCATAAACAGTTAAAATTTTCTCACCAAATATATCATCAAGTTTTCCTGTTTTGATATAAGACAAAACTTTTTTTACAATATTTTTTTGAACTCTCTTTTTATAACTAATTATTTGTAAAACAGATACTGCTATCATTATTATAGCAACTATAAAAAGCATGAATAAACTGCTTTTAAAATATATAAACATTCCAATAAGCACAATCACATATACGATAATAATCATAATAAGATTTTTCTTTAATGAACTTTGAAGCTCTTTATTAGTTTTCAAATAATGAAGCTGAAAATCAATAAAATCATTATGTTCTATATTATATTTATATTCTCTTTTCATCTAGAAATAATTCCTTTTAAATATCAATTAAATATCAATACCCAAAAATTGTTTTACAAGCATTCCAACAAAGAAACTTATAGCAGCAACTGTTAAACTAACTCCCGCCATCTCAAAAAATCTTTCTCTAAAAGAAATACTCTTAGCCACAGCAATATAAAAAGTAAAACAAAATATTATAGTTATAACAATTATAAGCATAGCAATAAGAGCATAAATAGAAACACTAAATACTAAATAAGGCATTATTAAAAGACTTACAGTAATTAAATACATTACACCAGTATAAGAACAAGATTTAAAAGCATTTTTACTACCCTCAGCTTTAGCAGATAAATACTCGGAAGAAGCCATAGAAAGTGTAGCAGATATTCCAGTAATTATTCCAGATAAAGCAACAAGCCTATTGTCCTGCAAAGCAAATGTAAGCCCCGCCAAAGTTCCACTAATTTCAACCAAAGCATCGCTCAACCCCAAAACCATAGAACCAACATATTTAAGCCTATCTTCATCTAAAATAGATATAAGTTTATTTTCATGTTCATATTCTTCAAAAGCAATAGTTTTAGCATCTGGCACTTCATCAACTATCTTAGAATATATATATTCCGCACTCTTCTCTCCAGATTCCATTATCTTAATAACAAATGTATATCCAAATATAAAACTTAAAATAAAATATTTAAAAACTTTAAACTTTTGGGGTCTTAGTTTTTTATTGGTGTATTTTTCTAATATTTTAGCATGAGCAAATTCTTCTCTTCCAATATTGATAAGTATTTGTTTATCATCTTCTTTTTTTACAAATTTAGCAAGGTTTAAATATATTGCATGTTCTGTAATCTCATTTTGCTGTAATTCCAATAAAAACTTAATTGTTTCTTTTGATATTGGCTTCATAATATTAATCCTAAATATTAATTAATTAAATAGTACAATGAAAACTAATTAATTGCAAAAATTAACATTATTTTATATTAAATTTAGATATTGATTTTCTATTAAATATTTATAAAATATTATATATAGTATTTTATATATTTTAAAGGAGTACAATTCAAAATGGATAACAAAAAACTCAATGACATAATTATTGGCATGAGAAGGGAATTGCATCAAATACCAGAAATTGGTACAGATTTGCCTCAAACAAAAAAATATGTCCTTGATAAATTAAAATCATTAGGACTTGAGGCAAAAGAATGCTCTTTAGACTCTGGAATAGTATGCGACATAGGAGATACTAGCAGTGGCAATATAGTTGCTATTAGAGCGGATATGGACGGCTTACCTATAGTTGAAGAAACAGGCGTTGAATATGCTTCAAAAAATGGTAATATGCATGCTTGCGGACATGATGCTCATACGGCTTGTTTACTAGGAGCAGCACATTATTTATTAGAAAATAAAGATAGATTAAAAAATGGTGCTGTAAGATTAGTATTTCAAACTGCTGAAGAGATATCTAAAGGAGCCAATAATTTAATAAAAGATGGTTTATTAGATGGTGTTAGTGCTATAGTTGGTACACATATAGGTACTATAGCTACAGACGTACCTAGCGGAGAGTTTGTTCTTCAAGAAGGTCCATTAATGGCATCTAACGATAAATTTGTTATTAAGGTTATAGGAAAAGGTTCTCATGGTGCTTATCCTCATTCTGGAGTAGACCCTGTATTAACTGCTAGTCAAATAATACAAGGTATATATAATATAAAAAGCAGAGAAATAATAGCTACTGACCCTACAGTAATATCTATATGTATTGTAAACGGTGGAAGTCAATATAATATTATACCTTCAGAAGTAAATATAGAAGGTACTTTTAGAACATTTAGTGAAGAGAATAGAAAACTTATAGGAAACAGAATAAAAGAAATATCAGAGTCTATTGCTATAGCTAATAGAGCAAAAGCAGAAGTGAATATGGAATGGGGTTGCCCTCCTGTTATTAATGATGGTAAAATAGCTAATGAATTATCAGAAGTATGTAAGGAATTAGGATTTAAAAAATCAGCTCCTTTTACTCCTTCTATGGGTGGGGAAGATTTTGCTGAATATCAACATAAAATGCCTGGAGTATTTATTTTCTTCTCTACTATGACAGAAAAAAATATTCCACATCATAATAGTAAATTTGAGATAGATGAATCAAAATTATATCAGCCTAGTGTACTAATGAGCGAATGGGCAATTAAGCGTTTAGGAGATAAATAATGAATGAAGAGATTTTAAAATTAGCCAATCAATTAATATTATGGCCATTATGTGCTGTTGTTGTTATTATAAGTTTGGTACAAGCTATATTATATACAAGACTTGCTAATAAGACAGCAAAAACTTTAGGTATTACAAGCGAAACTTGCCAAAAAGCTTTTAAAGCTGGTTTAATAACTGCAATAGGACCTGCTATATCTGGTTTTATAGTAATGGTAGGAATGATATCTGTTATAGGAGCACCTATGAGCTGGATGAGGCTTTCTATTATTGGTGCTGCTACTACAGAGATGGCTGGAGCACAATTTGGGGCTGAAGCTATGGGGGTACAATTCGGAGGACCTGACTATAATGAGGTTGCTTTGGTTGTATCTTGGATTACTATGGCTGCTAATGGATGCGGTTGGTTGATATCTGCATCAATTATGGGTAGTAAATTAGAGAAGTTAAGAACAAAAATTTCTGGAGGTAATCAGGCTGGTTTAGCTTTACTTTCTGCTGCTTCTATGGTTGCAGTATTTGGTAATTTGGCTTCTGGTTATTTACCTAAAATGGATACTGCTGCTTCTGTTTTGGCTGCTGCTTTAACTATGTTTATATTAGTAAAATTTGTATCAAAAACTAAAATTGGACTTAAAATTCGTGAATACAATTTGGGTATTGCAATGCTAGTTGGTATGGCTGTAGCTTTAATTGTAAAAATATCTATTGGAGGTTAATGTATGACTGATAAAGAATTTCAAAAATTATGGAATGACCCTGTTAATTTAATTGGAAGAGTTACATTATTATCTGCTGTTGTTGCTTCATTCTTCCCTGTTGTGTATTTGATGATTAGTCATAAAATATTTCCACCTATAGATGTTGTTATAAAAGCTTGGATATTAGTTGCTTCTTCTTATGGTGTTATGTATGTATTAGAGCCTTTGAGCTATTATCCTGTTTTAGGTTTGGCTGGTTCTTACATGAACTTCCTTTCTGGAAATGGAGGTAATATGAGAGTGCCTGCTGCTGCTTGTGCATTAGATGTTACAGATACTCCAGAAGGAACTAGAAATGTAGAAATTATTTCTTCTTTGGGAATAGCTGGTTCTATTATAACTAACTTATTCTTTGTTACATTGGCTGCTGTATTAGGAGCTACTATTCTTAATGTAGTGCCTCCTATAATTGCTGAAGCTTTTAAATCTTATGCTGTGCCTGCTATATTTGGTGCTGTATTGATGCAATTTAGCATGAAATATCCTAAATTATTAGTATTTGGTTTAGGAATACCTTTGGCTTGTAAATTATTAATACCTTCTATGCCTGCTTTCCTTATCACGTTATCAGGTTTAGTAATTACAATTATTGCTTCAAAAATATTATACAAAGTAAAAGCTGAAAATTAATAATTATAATTTAAAAATAAAAAAGATGTTGGAAGAAAAATCCAGCATCTTTTTTTATATATTAATTAATAATTTCTAGTTTTAAGCACCCATATCCATTATGCCGTCATTAAGCATTTCATTATTATCTGGAGTATATGAAGGGAAATCATTAGGAGATGAAGGCACTGTATTATTATTAGGATTAGTGCGTGCTTCATAT
Source organism: Brachyspira pilosicoli (assembly GCF_019402445.1). Lineage (GTDB taxonomy): Bacteria > Spirochaetota > Brachyspiria > Brachyspirales > Brachyspiraceae > Brachyspira > Brachyspira pilosicoli_B. The sequence continues at coordinate 24,794 of NZ_SRZM01000088.1, read as the reverse complement.
TTCTCTAATATTCTTGCTGCCACTGTAGGGTCCATTAAGCTAAGCAAATAAGAAGTAGTACTATTTCTTCCTTCAGTTGCTGCTATAGAATCCATCTCTACTAATACATCAATAATTAAATCATCAGAACCATTAGCTGCTAATTGATTAAGTAAAGCAACAGAGTTTTGAGGAGGCATACTATTAATTTTATTAGCCAAATCTGTAAGTACTAATTGATACTGTGCAGATTCGTCCATAGTAGCCTGATAATTAGACCAAGCATTTAATAAGTTTTGTCTGTCTTGTTCTATTAATTCAGATTGCGAATTTAATTCTATAGCTCTGCTGGCAATTAAAGCTTCTTGTGCCTGTATATCTTTTTCTCTTAAATTGAAAGATTCTCTCATCTTAGCAAGATCATCTCTAGCTAAAAGAGCCATATCTTCAACTCTAGGTTTTTGAGTAAATCTAGTTAAAAAAGAAGGTACATTAGGAGCTATTTTTGTACGCATTAAAGTATAATAATTAACAACTCCAAATATATCAAACATATAAAGTAATGCTATAAAAGCTATTAAATTAACTACAGTCAATATTGCTATTTTAAATCTCATAAACATTCACACCTAAATAACATTATAGTATACATAATACAGAAAAAACTATAATATGTCAACTAAAATCATTATCGTAATATATAGTTTTTTAGTTATCATATTTTTTTTAAAAAAGGATTTTTTTTATTATATTTAAGTAGTTCTTTTTAAAAGAATCATACTAACATCATCTTTTAAAGGTTCTTTTGTAAAAGATTTTATCTCATTAATAATTTTTTCTTTAATATCGCTTACATTATTTTTAACATTTTTAGAAAATATTTGCTTTAGATGTTCATCGCCAAACATATTATTATTATCATCAAATACCTCATAAGCACCATCTGTAAAAACAAATAAAATATCATTTCTATTTAATTGAATTTCCATTTCTGTATATTCGCTATCATCAATCATTCCAATTAAAGGACCATCTATATCTACAGTACATATTTCATCTTTAGCATTTGAATAATAAATAGGTTTTGGAGAGCCTGCAGAAGAACATAATAATGCCCCTGTATCATTATTATAAAGAGCATAAAATACACATGCAAATAGGTTTTTATCAAATCCCTCTTCTATAAAAAATTTATTAAGCTTTTCTAAAAAAACAGCAGGTGAAGTATTTTTATCATCTATAATAGCATGCGAATCAAAGAAAGATTTTATTAAAATAGTCAGCATACTAGCAGCAACACCATGTCCAGACACATCTGCAAGAAGTATAGCATAATACCCATCATTAATAAGTTTTATTCCGCTATAATCACCAGAAACCTCATTTGGTGCATAGTGATGTATAGATATTTCATTTTTAGGTATAGATGTGTTTCCATAAGAAAGTATAGTTTTTTGCAATTTGGCAGCATATTCTATATCTCTTTTTAATATATCCATATACATCATATTAGACTCTATAGCTTTTTTAAGTCTAATATAAGATTTCATTTTAGAAAGAAACAAATCAGTATCAATAGACTTCTCAAAAAATCCATCAGCACCACAGTCAAAAGCCTTAAGAGATTCCGTTTTATTATCAGAAGCAGTTAAAAAAAGCACTGCTATATTTTTTAATAAATTATCAGATTTTATATATCCAGCCAGTCTGCAAGCACCGCTATTAGGAAGCATATAATCAACTAGTATACAATCTGGTATTTTCTCATATGTCATATTAATAGCTTCTTCATAAGATAAAGCTATATAACATAAATAATTATTTTTTTTTAAGAATTTTTGAATAAACTTAGCATAATCAATATTAGTATCAACTATTAATACTTTCTCAGTTAAAATATTATTTCTTGCAATAGCCATTAATGTACATACCTTCTAGCTTCAACATTAAATATAAGCCCAATGGATATAGAAAAAGTCAAAATAGAAGAACCACCACTGCTTACAAAAGGCAAAGTTAAACCTGTAATAGGCATCATACCAACTACCATACCAATATTAATAAGCACGTGACATAAAAACATAGCAATTACACCAGATATAATCAATGCCCCAAGCCTATCTTTAGCAAAATAAGCAACTGTAATACCCCTAACAAATATAGTAGCATAAGCTAGTACCACCAAAGCACTTCCTATAAAACCCCACTCCTCACAAATATTTGAGAAAATAAAGTCATTTACCTGCTGAGGTATAAAGTTTAATTGCGACTGACTTCCATTAAGAAAGCCCTCTCCAAAAAGCCCTCCGCTTCCAACAGCAATGAGAGATTGAATGATGTTATAACCGGAACTAAGTCTTGTAAGTTCTGGGTTCATAAATACTAATAATCTCTCTTTCTGATAAGTTTTTAATCCTATATCAAAAGTTAAAGCCGCACACATACTCAAAAATAAAACAAAAAATGTAAATGAAAATAATTCTACATATTTGTTATTCATATAGAAGTTTATTGTAAGAAGAAGTATTGATATAAACAAAAATCCTCCTGCAATATATCCTATATAAAGCCTTTGTGATAAGAAGTTGAAAAGAATATTATTTATATCATCAGACATTCTTTTATATTCCAAAAACATAGGTATAGATAACCCTATAACACCTATACTTAATAATGATATGATATATCTTAAAGGCACCCCTCCAACAAATAGCATAACAAATACTATAAAACAATATACCAAAACAGTACCTAAATCCGGCTGCATTAAAACTAAACCAATAGGTATAGAAATAAAAATACCAGCTATTAAAAAATATTTCTCTTGTTTTATTTTATCTCCTATTTGGTCCAAATAACCAGCTAAAAATATAATCATTACTATCTTACCAAACTCAGAAGGCTGCATACCAAAAAGCCAACTACTACTTCCGTTTATTGTAGTACCCACACCAGGAATAAGTACAAGTATTAATACAATAAGCATTGGTATATATAAAGACATTCTGTGCTCTGCAAGTTTTGTGTAGTTTATAAACATAGTAATACACATAATAACAAGACCAACAACAGAGAAAAATATATATTTCAAAAATATCCAACTAGTTTTACCAGAATCTGGAGAATATGTTGAAGAATATACAGCTATAGCACCAGCTACCATAAGAAAAAGTATAGAAATAAGTATTCTCCAATCAAATACGAATAATCTTTTTAATTCTTTTTTTTCATTCATATTGTATTCTATTATCCTCTTGATTATTTATATCAGTGTTTTGATTATTATTTTCAGTATTCTCAGTATTTGCACCATTTTCCAAAGCTTGTTGCTCTCTAGCCATTCTAATTTGTCTGTATATATTTTGCATTCTTCCATATATGGAGTTTCTAGCCTGTATAGCATCATCACCATCTATTATAGAGCGAAGCATAGCAGTAGCAATAGGTCCAGCAGTAGAACCACCACCACCACCACTATTTTCAAGCATAACTGTTACAGCAATCATATCATCTTTAGGTCTTTGATTATAAGGTCCGTAAATAGTAATCCAAGTATGGTCTTTACCTTGAGCATTTTGTGCTGTAGAAGTTTTAGCTGCCAATTTTATATTAGGCGACCAAGCACCGTTTCTTGCAGTACCTCCTGCTACAGCCATTCTCATACCTTCTTTTATAACAGTGAATATATCTTTACTTATATCCAATTTTTTCATCACAATCTTATCATTGTTATATATTACCTCATCAGTTTGAGAACTTCTAATCTCTTTAACAACATGAGGTCTATACATAATTCCGTCATTTATTATAGCAGAAGTAGCCATATGAACCGCTATAGGAGTAGCAGACATATAACCCTGACCAATAGCATATTGAAGCGTATCACCGTCCCACCAATATTCACCAATTTTTCTTCTCTTCCATTCAGAACTAGGAACTGTACCTATTTTTTCACCAGGCAAATCTATTCCTGTAAGCTCTCCAAAGCCTAATAACTCTGCATATTTCTTTATAAAGTTTGGTCCAAGCTCATAGGCCAAATTATAGAAATAAGTATTGCAAGAAAACTGAATAGCCTTATACATATTAACATAGCCGTGATGACCAGTACATCTATAAAATCTATTTTCAAGAAGCATACCGCCCGCACAGAATCTTGTAGTATAAGCTCCAATTCTTCCCTCGGCAAGAGCACCTAAAGCACTAACAAGCTTGAAAGTAGAACCCGGAGGATATCTTCCTCTTATAGCCTTATTCCAAAACGGATTAGCTGGGTTATTAATAAGCTCAGAATATTTCTTAGCATCTATTTTACCTATAAAAATATTAGGGTCATACCAAGGAGAACTTACCATAGCAAGTATTTCACCAGTAGTTGGTTTTGATATTATAATAGTTCCAACTTGTCCACGAAGAAGCTCTTCTGCATCCTTTTGTATTTTTGAATCTATACTAAGTATTAATTTTTTACCAGGTATAGGCTTACCAACAGCAGGGGCAATAGTTTCTTTTACTCTGTTTCTTGAGTCCACTATCCACTGCTCATAACCATCTATTCCTCTAAGCTCTTTATCATAATACTGCTCAACACCCTCTTTACCAATAACGCTGTCTCTTCTATATCCTTCTATTCTTTTACTCTCAAACTCTTCCTGTGAAATATTACCTATATAACCTAATATATGCGTCATAGTTTCACCAAGAGGATAATTTCTTATAGATTTACTTCCGTAATAAACACCAGGAAAATCTTCAGAACGCTCTGCTAAATAACTCATCTGAGACATACTAATATTATCAGATATCTCTACAGAATCATAACTGTTTTTAGAAACTTTAGATAAACTTTCTTTTATAGAACCTAAATCTATATTAAATAGTTTAGAAACCCTATATAAAAGCTCTTCTCTCTCAAAATAATTCTTAGGCAAATAAACAGGTATAATATACATTGTATAGATTTTGATATTCTCTGCCACAATAACACCATTTCTATCGAATATCTCTCCTCTATAGGCATCTATTGGTATTATTTGCTCTTTATTGTTTCTTGCCAAACTATCATAATGAGAGTTCAAAATGATTTGCAAATAAAATAGCCTAATAATAAGCATAGCCGATATTAGTACAGAAATAATTAATACTACTATCAGCTTTTTCTTATATTTAAAATCTTCGCCTTCGATTTTTTTATCTTTATTTAATTCAATTTCTAAAAAAGTCATATAAAAAAACCCTTATAAAAATTTTTTATATTATTTATAAGTAACGGTATTTATTACTTAAATTTAAGTAAATAAAAAATTTAAAAGGTATATACAAAAATTATATTTGCATATACCTTAAAATTTTCTACTTAATTATTCTTTTTCATTAGACCAATTTTCTCTTGGTTCTTCTTTATCTTGAGGAGGCTGTTTGCCTGTATTTAAATAATCAATAGCAGATTTAAGCTGTTTATCATATTTAAGGTCAATTATCTCATTATAGTTGCCTAAATTACGTTCATTATATATTAATCTCTCAAGCAAATAATCGCTAGCAATTATATTCTGATTTTTAAGCTCCTCTTTAAATTGAGGTAAAGCATTTTTATCTGCCTCTTCTTTTGGATATTTTTTCACATATTCTGCAATCTGTCCGCCTTTTCTAAGCTCTGTTAATGCTATTACATCTGTATTACTTAATTTAGGCTCAACAACAACAAAATCTGGAGTTAATCCTTTACCATGAAGTCTTCTGCCATTAGGTGTATAATAATGTGCTACTGTAAACTTAAATGCAGTATTATCTTTTACATCTAAAGGAAGTACATACTGAACACTAAATTTACCAAATGTAGTTTCACCTAATAGTTTTGCTCTATTATTATCCTGTAAAGCTCCAGCTAAAATCTCTGATGCAGAAGCACTATATTGATTAACAAGAACTAACATATCACCATCTACCCATTGATCGCCTTTTACAGTAGCATAATAGTCTTGGTTTTCGTTTTTAGTTCTTCCTCTTGTATAAACTATCTTACCATCAGATAAGAACTCTTCTACTATATTAATAGCAGTATCTAATCTTCCGCCTGGGTTATTTCTCAAATCCAAAATAAGCTTTGTCATACCTTTCTTTTTAAGATCAACTAAAGCAGTATCTAATTCTTTTGAAGTATCATCGCCAAAGTTTGTTATTCTAATATATCCTATAGTGCTGTCTTCTAACATTTTATATTTTACACTTTTTATCTCAACTATGGCTCTAGTTAAAGTATATTCTATAGGCTCAACTACGCCCTGTCTTGCTATTTTTAATTTTACTTTAGTGCCTGCTTTACCACGCATGATATTAGCAGCATTATCTACAGACATATCTTTAGTGCTTTCACCATTTATTTCTATAATAATATCTCCAGGTAATATTCCAGCCTTTTCACCAGGACCATCTTCTATAGGAGCAACAACCAAAAGACCTCTATCTGGCTGTTTTGATATAGATAATCCAACTCCGCCGTATTTTCCAGACATCTCTGTACTAAGTGCCTCATTTAGTTTTTCATCAAGCAAAAATGTAAATGGGTCATCGGTAGCCTCAAGCATACCTTTAATAGCACCATACATAAGTTTTTTGGTAGTAACATTATTTGTATCAACAAAGTTCTGCTGTAATGTAGCAAAAACTTTTTGAAATAATCTGCTATAATAATAAAAATCATTATCCGATTGAGCCATACCTTGCTGTGCTATCGCTATTGAAGGACTCTTAAAATTAAAAAATGATATAGCTAAAACAAATATTAAAAGAAATATCCATAATGCTCGCTCTTTGTTTTTCATCATATTTTGTAACCTCTATTCTAATTAAATATAAAATGATTTATTTCTATTTTTTCTATACAATAATAATTGATATTATAACATAAATGTAAAAAAAAGAATATATATATTAATATTATTTATATATTTAAGCAAATAAAATTTATAATAAAAAATCCGATACTTAAAGTAGTATGGAAAATAAAAACCGTTTTATAATTTTTTCTACAGTTATTATTGTATTAATTATAATATCATTTTCTTCTTTAATGATAACAGCAAATGATAATATTAGTAAAGATATAAACTATGAAAAAATCAATAATACTAATCAAATCAATTATACAAGCAATAAAAAAGAAAATAAAAAAATTAGAATATTAATAGACCCAGGTCATAATGCTGCCACAAAAGGTGCTGTTGGATTTTTGGGTTATGAATATTATATGACTTTAAGGCTTGCAAAACAACTTACAGCAATACTCGATAAAGATGATAGATTTGAATACACTTTAAGCAGAACAGGTGCCTATTATGATAAACCTATAAAAGAATATATAACAAATAATTATCAAAAACTATTAGGTATATACAACACAGAATTAGAAAAAACTGAAAGAACAGGAAATTTAACAAGATATCAAACTATGGAAATATATGCTATTAGACATTATGCCATAGATAATAATTTTGATGCTTTAATAAGTTTGCATTTTGATTATATGCCATACGTAAAACTAAGAGAAAAAACAGAAGGATTTCATATTATAGTAAGTCCATATAATGGCGAGTTTCAAACTTCTATGAAAATAGCAAACAAAATATCTGAAAGAATGCAGGAAAGTTATAAAATATCTCCTGTTATAGCAACAGATAATATACTTCCAGATAATGTATGGAAATTTTATAATAAAGAAGATTTATTAAATAAAGGAATTGCTTTAAGAGGTTTAGTTCTATTGGGTGATAGTTTTGAATATGAGTACAATAAACAAACATTCAAAAAAGATATACCTTCAGTTATGGTAGAATCTGGATTTATGCATGATTGGAGACTAGGAAGCACCAAAGAATTAAGCAATATATCAGATAAAATATATAAAGCTTTAGTAGATGTATACTGCAATTAATTTTTAAAAAACATAGCAGCACAGCCTAATACACCCGCATCATTTCCTAAAGAAGCAGGTTTTATTTCAAGATTTCTTACCATCATTCTAAGACCATAATTATTAACGCCTCTTTTAATATGCTCTATCATCATATCAAAATCTTTACAAAGCCCACCGCCTATGAGGACTAAATCCAAATCAAGCATATTCAAAGCCTGTGCTATAGACATACCTAAATAATAAGAACACTCTGCAATAGTTTCTTTAGCAAGAGCATCTCCTTTTTTAGCCGCATCAAATATAGCCTTAGCTTTACCTTTTTCTAATTCTTCATAAGTTAAAGTAGTAGGAACAACATTTTTATGAATCTTTTGCTTAGCCATAGCAATAAAACCAGTAGCAGAAGCATAACGTTCTATACAACCACTTGAACCACAATTACATTTATCACCATCAGGAACTACAAATACATGTCCAATCTCACCTGCTCCACCTAAAGAACCAGTAAATAATTTTCCATTAAGTACAAATCCACCGCCTACACCAGTGCCAAGTGTAACAAACATAACGGATTTATATTCTTTATCTTTACCACTTCCATATTTAGCCTCACCTAATGCTGCCATACTTGCATCATTTGCAGTTTTTACAGGTAAGTCAAATAAATCACCTATATCAGAAAACTTAATACCATGCAAACCAGGAACATTTTCCGCTCCCCCCATATGAAGAGTTTCAGAGTTCATAACTCCAGGACAATCTAAACCAATTCCTATAGCATTATATTCTGAAGGCATATTCTCTAAAAGTTTTTTTATTATATTTGATATATTTGTCTTATGCTCTTCAGAGGTAAAATTAGCTTCTATATTGAAATTATCTTTATATAAGATATTTCCCTCTTCATTAATTATAGCACCCTTTATAGAAGTGCCTCCTATATCTAAAGCAATAACAGCATCTTTCATTATTTATATGCCTCCATAATTTTATAATCTTATTTTAGTATTAAGATAAAAAATTGTCAATGATTAATAATTAATAATAATATATCTATTTCAATTTTATGAATTATCAATTATAATAAACATAATAAATAAAAAATATTTTAAAGTATTCCTATGAAAATAAATGAATTAGTATCAATATTAGTACCTGTATATAATATAGAAAGCACTATAGAAAAAAATATAAATATATTAATAGACAAAGTTTCTCCATTTTTGATGAACTTCGAGATAATTATTTCTGATGACGGAAGTAGTGATAATTCAAAAGAAGAAATAAAAAAAATATGCTTAAACTTTCAAAATAAAAACACAAATCTAAAAAACATAATAGGAGTTTATGCAAAAGAAAATCAAGGAAAAGGGCATGCATTAAAAAGAGCGTGCGAAGTTTCTAACGGAGAATATATAATATTTTGCGATGGGGATATGGAAATAGACCCTTCACAATTAGAAAACTTTTTTAATATTATGCAAAAAGAAAATGCTGATGTTGTTATAGGCTCTAAAAGACATAAAGATTCTATAGTTAATTATTCTAATATACGCAAACTTATTTCTTTTATTTATTTTATGTTTGTAAAAATATTTTTTCATCTTCCAATACAAGACACTCAAACAGGATTAAAACTTTTTAAAAGAGATGCTATAATAAATATTTTTCCTAGAATACTAGTTAAAGCATTTGCTTATGATTTGGAAGTATTAGTTGCTTGCAATTCTAACAATAAAAAAATAGTTTCTGCTCCTGTAATAGTAAACCCAAATAGACATTTTGGTTTTATTAGATTTCCTATATTGTGGAGAACATTCATTGACACTTTAGCAATATTTTACAGACTCAATATTGTTCATTTTTATGATGATTTGTTTTCAGAATTAAAAGAAAAACCATTGGTAAGTATTATCATACCATTAAAAAAAATTAATGATTACATAAAAGAAGAAACTGAATATTTACTTGAACAAATATACACAAACTTTGAATTGATAATACTTCCAGACAAATACACAAACGAAGAAATTGATATAAAACTTTTTAAAGACAAAAGAATAAAAATAGTAGAAACAGGAGAGCTTCCTCCAGCTATAAAAAGAGCTATTGGGGTAAAAAACTCTAAAGGAAGCATATTAGCATTTTTAGATGATGATACATATCCAGAGAAAGATTGGCTTTTGAATGCATTAAGAGCAATGGAGAGTAAAAAAGTTTATGCCCTTGGAGGACCAGCTATTAACACACCAAAAGATAATTTCTCAAAACAAATTAGTGGGCTTATTTATAGTTCAACACTTATGAGCGGAAAACATAAAGCAAGATATGTACCAGATAAAGTTCAATATGTTAATGATTATCCAAGCTGTAATTTTATAATCACAAGGGAACTTTATGACAGAGCTGGAGGCTTTGACAGCGAATATTGGCCTGGTGAAGATACTATCCTTTGCAATAACATCATGAAACAAAAAGAAAAAATATTATATACACCAGAGGTATTGGTTTATCATCATAGAAGAGATTTATTTTTTGGACATTTCAAACAATTAAAAAATTATGCATGGCATAGAGGATATTTTGTAAAAAGATTCGGCGGAAACTCATTAGCTTTATCATACTTTATACCGTCAATATTCTTAATCTATACTATTTTTCTACCAATTGCATTATATTTTAATTTGCCTCAAGTTTTAAATAATTTAATACCAGCAATTAATAAAAATATATTTCTTGCTTTACTATTATTTCCACATAGTTTTTATGCATTATGTTTGATTGGAACTTGGATTAGTACACTCTCTATTACAAAAGGTTTTTGCAAAGCTATAGGAATATTTTTATCACATCTTACTTATGGACTTTTCTTTATAAAAGGTTTTGTACAAGGTTTTATTAGTAAAAAATAACTCCAATTACAGCTGCTATTAATATTATAGCTATAATAGGTATTTTTCTTCCTGCTACCCTTATTTTTTTCAAAAAGATAGATAAAGCAAATATAAATAAACCTATTGGACTTATATAATTAAAAATATTTTTTATAAATGCCACATTATTAAGTATAGACGAATCAGTTAATTTTACAAAAAAAGCATCTTTACAAAAAGTAATAACAGCAGAAACTATCAAAGCAACAGCACATACCCTAAGTCCATTCATTATACTATTAAACTGCTCATTATTTTTTAGACTATAGAAAAACTTAGATACAATCATGCATATTATAAAAGCAGGTAAAAATATCCCAAATGTAGCAACGGAAGACCCTAATACACCCGCAACTTTATAACCTACAAAAGTAGCAGCATTGATAGCTATAGGACCAGGAGTAATTTGAGATATAGCAACAAGATTAGAAAACTCGCTTGCAGTAATCCAACCATATCCTTCTAATATTCCTAAGAGCAATGCTATAATAGCATACCCACCACCATAAGTAAAAATTCCAAGCTTTGCAAATATATAAAATAATCTAAAATATATCATTATTAATTCCTAATAAACTTTTTGCTAATTAAATAATAAACCCAACCCAAAAAAGCAGAAATAAGTAAAGTATATATAACATTAAAATTAAGAAATACAACTAAAATAAAACTTAATATAAAAAGTATAGCAGTAAATTTATTTTTTAAAACACTCTTTCCCATATCATAAGCAGAAAGAAGTATTAAAGCAGCTATTGCCCCCTTTATACCTAAAAAAGCTTTATTTACATACTCTAAGTTTTGTACTCTTTCAAATATAGGAGCTATTATAAGTATAATAATAAAAGAAGGCATCATTACCCCAATACCAGCCATTATACCGCCAAAAATACCTGCTATCTTAAAACCAGTAAGAAGCGAAGTATTAACTGCTATAACACCAGGTATACTCTGTGCCAATGCAAATACATCCACTATCTCAGCCTTTGTTAAAAACTTCCTCTTATCGACAAACTCCTCTTGCATAATAGGGAGCATAGCTAATCCGCCTCCTATTGTAACAAGACCTATATAAAAAAACGAAATAAACATTGTAAGAGCAGAAATTTTATTCGGTTGTTCTTCTTTTTTTTCTTCTTCTAGCATATATAATAATCCCATTTTTTTAATATTTATTTCAATATAAGATAATATTAGTTAAATAAATTGTCAACAATAAAATATAAAGATATTTTTTATAAAAAATTAATTTTTTTTTAAACTAAAAAATAAAAAAAAGATAATAGCAATCATTAAAAATTGCCATTATCTTATAAAATTATATTTTTAATTATAAATTAATACTGAACCATCTGTTCATCAACTAATCTATTAGCAGGAACATAATCATTAACCTTTTGAGAGAAAACTAAAGTATCAGCAAATCCACCTCTTTTAACAGATAATAATAAATCATTATATTCATTAGCAGGTCTTCCCATTTTTTTAAGTGTTAAAGCTTTATAGAATATAGCATCATTAGCAAATCTTGTTCTAGGATAAGAATTGATAATGTTATCAAATAATGAAACAGCATTTTGCAATTCATTAGGGTCATTAGAATAAGTTTGATATAACATACCATTCCATAATAATGATAAAGGCTTAAACTTCTCTATTTTTGTAGAAGCTGCAACCATTTTAAATGAATCATTAGCTATAGCAATATTAGATTTATCAGATTTAGATAAGAAATAATGAACTATTCCTTTAAATTGATATAATTGACCTAAATCAACATTAGCAGGTAAATTATTGAAATCTAATCTATCTATATAATTTTTAGCTTGAACATATTCTTTATTTGCTATCATTACTCTAATTTCTTGTATTATTAAAGGGTCTGTTTTATGTGTATCTGCCCAAGGGCTATAGAAATTATTTACAGTAGCTTTTCTTGGACCAGGCATAGCATATGCATTTGGTTTTGTTGTTGTATATGTATTAGCTGGCTGCATAGGAGTTTGAGTATAAATATCATTACTCATTGTCATATCAGAATATTGATTATCTGTTAATATTCCTGTATCTTCAACTGTTGTATTATCTGTTTCTAATACTACGTTGCTTCCTGTATTTTGATTATACTCATTTTCTATTTGATTAAGATAATCATTTTGAATATTATCATCTTTTTTATTACAAGATATTATAAAAATTAAACTTAAAACTATTACTAAAGCTTTTTTCATCATTTTATGCTCCAAAAATATAATTCTGTAATATTCTCGGAAATATATAACAAAAGATTAGAATTTTAATAATACTTTTTTATATTTTAAAATTATTGTTTTTCTACAAATTACAAAATAAGCAAATTATTTTTTATTAGTTATCATTATTATTTATAGAATTTTTTATTGACTTTGCATAGACATATCATATAATGTAAAAAATATTTGGGAGCATCAAAAATGAAAAAATTTGCCTTAATTATATTTTTTATTTTTATATATACTATATCTTGTACAAAACAAAATTCAATTGTAAATGAAGCTATATCTATTAATATGGGACCAGAGCCAAAAACTTTAGACCCAACATTAAACTCATTAGGTTCTGCATCTTGTTATATACTTCATGCATTTGAAGGCTTAACTAAAATGGATTCTAATAATACTGTTCAGCCTGGTATGGCAGAAAGATGGGATATATCAGATGATGGACTTACATATACATTTCATTTAAGAACTAATGCTTTATGGTCTGACGGAACAAATGTTAAAGCTAAAGACTTTGAATATTCTTGGAAGAGAAGTGTTAATCCTAGTGTTGCTGCTGACTATGCATATATGATGGAAATAGTACAAAATGCTAAAGAAATAAATGAAGGCACTATGAACTATGATGAATTAGCAGTAAAAGCTATAGATGATTATACATTTGAAGTAACACTAGCTAATCCTTCACCATATTTCCTTGAGTTTATAGCTTCCACTGGAATATTTATGCCATTAAGAGAAGATATCATAAGTGCTTATGGAGATGAATGGACTCTAAATCCAGAAACTTATATAGTTAATGGTGCTTACACTATGACAGAAAGATTAGTAGATGAAAAAATAGTATTTTCTGCAAATAAAAATTATTATAATCCAAATGAGCAAGTTGCTAAAAAAATAAATTTCGTATTGATGAGTGAACCCAATACAGCTATGAGCGGTATTAAAAGTTCTTCTATACACTTTTCAGCATTAGAGCCGCCTTCTTCAGAAATAGCATCCCTAAAAGCGGATAATTTATTGATTGAAAATAATGCTATTGGAACTTATTTTATAGAATTAAATATTACAAATAATGCTTTAAAAGATAAGAGAGTAAGACAGGCTTTAGCTTTGGCAATAGACAGAAATTATTTAGTATTAAATGTAACTAAGGGAGGACAAACACCTGCAGGGGCATTTATACCGCCTACTATTAAAGGTTCTAATTCTACATTTAGAGTTGAAAATCAAGAATATATAAACAACAAAACTTATTTAGCAAATGTTGAAAAAGCAAAAAGATTAATGGCTGAAGCAGGTTATCCAAATGGAAAAGATTTCCCTGTTTTAGAATTAAAAGTATCTCCTGGTATTTATGTATTACTTGGTGAAACTATACAACAAATGTGGAGAGATAATTTAAATGTATATATTAAATTATTACAAGAAGAGTTCCCTGTTACATTACAAACTTTAGTGGATAAAAATTATGAAATGGCTAGAATGGGTTGGACTGGGGATTATAATGACCCTATGACTATGCTTGAAATAATGCTTAGCTATAGCGGAATTAATCATACAGGTTTTTCAAATTCTGATTACGATAATTTTATTAACATAGCAAAAACTTCTGCTGATAATGATGTTAGAATGAATGCTATGAAAGAAGCTGAGGCTATACTTATGGACGAAATGCCTATAATACCGCTTTATTATAGAACAGATTTATTTATGGTGAACCCTATATTAAAAAATGTGGTATTAAGCCCTTTAGGAAGACATAAATTTAATTATTGTTATATAGAAGTAACTAAAAAAAACAATAGATAATAATAATTTTTTAAAATATATAATATTTAAGGAAAATAATATTATGTCAGATGAATTAAAAACAAAAGCATTAGAATATCATTCAAAAGTAAGAGCTGGCAAAATAGAGGTTGTAGCAACAAAACCTTGTAAAACTGCCGATGATTTATCTTTAGCATATACTCCTGGGGTTGCTAAACCTGTACTTGAAATAGCAGAAAATCCAAACGAAGCATACAAATATACTTCAAAAGGAAACTTAGTAGCTGTTATTTCAAATGGCACTGCAATACTTGGTTTGGGTGATAGAGGTGCTTTAGCTTCAAAACCTGTTATGGAAGGAAAGGGTATATTATTTAAACGCTTTGCTGATATTGATGTTTTTGATATAGAGATAAATGAAAAGAATCCTGATAAAATCATAGAAATAGTAAAAGCATTAGAGCCAACATTTGGAGGAATCAACCTTGAAGATATAAAAGCTCCTGAATGCTTTAAAATAGAAAAAACTCTAATAGAAAAATGCGATATACCTGTATTTCATGATGACCAACATGGTACTGCTATAATATGTTCTGCTGCTTTAATTAATGCTTTAGAAATCGCAAATATAGACATAAAAAATGCTAAGATAGTATTTAACGGTGCTGGTTCTGCTGGTATTTCTTGTGCTAAAATGTTTGTAGCATTGGGAGTGCCTAGAGAAAATATTATTATGTGCGACAGTAAAGGGGTTATCACTAAAGATAGAATAGAATCTGTTACAGAAGAGAAAAGAGAGTTTGCAACAGATTTAAAAGTAAAAAATCTTGAAGAGGCTATGAAAGGGGCTAATGTATTTGCTGGGCTTTCTGTTGCTGATTGTGTTAGTGAGGATATGGTTAAATCTATGGCTAAAAACCCTATAATATTTGCTATGGCTAACCCTAACCCTGAGATACAATACGAAAAGGCGGTAGCTGTTAGAGATGATTTAATTATGGCTACAGGAAGGAGTGATTATCCTAATCAGATTAACAATGTGTTGGGTTTTCCTTTTATATTTAGGGGTGCTTTAGATGTGAAGGCAAAAGCTATATCAGAAAAAATGAAAATGGCTGCTTCATTAGCTTTGGCTGCCCTTGCTAAAGAAAAAGTACCTGAAGAGGTTTTCAAAGCTTATGGAAATAAAACTTTTGAGTTTGGTAAAAATTATATAGTACCAAAACCTTTTGACCCTAGAGTTATAGAGTGGGTATCTCCTGCTGTTGCTAAGGCTGCTTGTGATGAGGGGCTTGCTAGAGAACCTATTAATGATTTTGAAAAATACAAATCTTATCTAAAAGATAGAATGAAAAAATATTGGAATTAATAAAAATATATTTATTAATTTACAATAAATGCAAATAAAAAAAGAGAATTTATTTTTATTATAAATTCTCTTTTTTATTTCTTCCTTGATTTATTATTAATTACTTACTGTCTTTTATTGCTCTATATTTTGCTAAAAACTCATTTGATACCTTTTGTAATTCTTTTGCATATTCAATATTTAAATTCATTGAATTATTAATTATCTCAGTGTCTGGATTTTCTTTAAGCATTTCTAAACGCATTTTTGTTTTTTCTGTATTTATCTTTTGTTTTAATTCAGAAATCTTTGGCTGATATTCAGTTTTCAATTTTGTTATTTCAGCTAATTGCTCTTTAGTGAGAGAAGCAGAATTATAAATAAAATATCCATAATTATAAGTTTCACCATCACAATAATAATAATTATTATCTTTATTATAAGATGAATAATTATTATTACCCTTAGCAAAAGCTGGTACTGATAAAATTGATACGATAAAAATAATGCTTAAAAACTGTTTCATATTTATCTCCACAAATATTATTTATATATTATTAGACGAGCTATTAAATATAAAAGTTCCCTAAAAAACAAATATTATTAAGAGTTTAAAAAGTTTTTTATATATTTTGTCTGCTCATCATTTTTAAGCAAAAAAGCATCATGACCATAGTTTGATTTTAATTCATGAAACTCAGTATCAATATTAAGTTCTCTATAAGCTTTTACTATATCCTCAGACTGATAGCTCGGATAAAGCCAATCTGATACAAATGATATTACAAGAACTTTATCTATATAATGCTTCTTTATTTTTTTTATATCATCTCTCACATCAAATAAATCCATAGCCTTAGTAAGATATAAAAAACTATTAGCATCAAATCTCTCGCTAAACTTCTCTCCATTGTAATGCAAATAATTTTCTACTTCAAAAGAAGGAGTAAAATATTTTATAGCCTTTTTTCTTCTTCTTCCAAATTTTTTTCTCATATACTCTTCGCTCATATATGTGATATGACCAAGCATTCTAGCCAAAGCAAGTCCATTATCTGGAGTGGATATGCCGTAATATTTGCCTCCATACCATTCTGAATCTTCTGTGATAGCCTGTCTTGATATTTCATTAAAAGCTATTTGCATAGGTGAATGAGTCATACAGCTTGCTATAATAATTAATTTGTTCATCATGTTTGGGTATGATGCACTCCACTGTAAAACCTGCATTCCCCCCATAGAGCCGCCTACAACTGCATAAAGCTTATTTATTTTCAAATAATCTACTAATAATTTTTGAGCCTTTACAATGTCTTTCATAGTAAAACTTGGAAAATCTGTGCCATAGCATAGATGACTATTAGGCTTCTTTGATGAAGGACCAGTAGTGCCGTAGCAGCCTCCAAGCACATTTGAACATATTACAAAATATTTATCTGTATCTATAGCTTTTTTCTTGCCTACAAAATTGCTCCACCAAGTAAGAACATCACTGTCCCCTGTAAAAGCATGGCAAATTAATATGGCATTATCTTTTTTATCATTTAATTTACCGTTTGTAGTGTATGCTATTTTTAAATTATCTATGGCAGCAGAGTTTTCAAATTTAAAAGTTTTATTATAATTAAAATATTCTATCATACATAACTACCCTATTTTTTATTTATTATTTACTCGCTATAGTTAAAGCCTCGTCAAGATAATATAATATATCATCTATATGCTCTATTCCTATAGAAAGCCTTATAAAGTTTTTAGTAATACCTGCATTTATTAACTCTTCCTCAGATAATTGAGAATGCGTTGTAGAAGCAGGGTGTGCAACCAAACTCTTAACATCTCCCACATTAACAAGATGAGAAAATAATTTTATATTGTCTATAAACTTAACAGCAGCATCATATCCGCCCTTTATTCCAAATACAACCATTCCCCCAAACTTATTATCTTTCAAATATTTTTTAGCTATATTGTAAGAAGCATCATTTTTAAGTCCAGGATACCTCACCCACTCAACCCTATCATCTTTCTCTAAAAACTCAGCAACATTCATAGCATTAAATGAATGCCTATCCATTCTCAAAGGCAATGACTCCATTCCTTGTATAAATACCCAAGAATTATCAGGAGACAAACAAGCCCCTAAGTTTCTTAAAGGCACAGTTCTAAATCTCATAGTAAAGGCAATATCTCTTAACTCTTCAGGTAAATCATAAGCCCATTTTAAACCATGATAATTCGCATCAGGCTGAGTAAATAATGTAAACTTATCATCTTTCCAATTAAAACTACCCGCATCAGTAACTGCCCCTCCAACACTGCTTCCATGTCCACCAATCCATTTAGTGAGAGAGTTAATTACTATATCAGCTCCATGATTTATTGTTTGAAGCAAATAAGGTGTTGTAAAAGTACCGTCTACTATTAATGGTATATTGTTGTTATGTGCTATTTTTGCCACTTCTTCTATATCTGTAAAATCTAATGAAGGGTTTGATATTGTTTCTATATATATTGCCTTTGTATTTTTAGTAATTGCCTTTTCAAAGTTTTTTGGGTCTTTTGCATCAACAAAGTTTGTGTTAATACCAAATTTTGGAAGTATGGCAGCAAATTGTGAATATGTGCCTCCATATAAACTATAAGATGATAATATCTCATCGCCTGCCTCGCATATAGTAATCATAGTATTGAATATAGCACTTGTTCCAGAAGATACTGCTATAGAAGATTTACCGTTTTCCATTGCTGTAATTCTTTTTTCTAATACGTCTGTAGTAGGGTCTCCTAATCTTGTGTAAATATAGCCTAACTCTTTTAAATCAAATAAGTCAGCAGCATGTTTAGAGTTTTTAAACATATAAGATGTTGTTTTATATATAGGTACACCTCTGCTTCCAAACACATCATTATTCTCTTGTCCTGCATGAACAGATAAAGTTTCAAATTTTAATTGTCTTGACATATAAACTCCTAAATATTTTGTTGTAATTTAAAAATAAAAAAGCCGCCAAAAAATTTGACGGCTGTAATTTTACAAAATTAATATTATTATGCAGCCGTAATTATTTTTTGCATTTGCATGAGGCAAAGCATGTTTATAATAACTGCATTATTCATAAATATTTTACATTTCCTTAAAATTTTATATTTTAATAATATGTTATATATAAAAAATATACTATTGTCAATAGTAATTATTAAAACTTTTATAAAATTATTTATATATTTTTTAAAAGCTTAATAATAGTATTGAAATTGGTATATGCTTGATATATAATATAGTGAACAATAAAATAAAAGGTATTATAAAAATGAATATTTTAAGAAAAATGATATTTATTTTTGGATTGTTATTGGCTTTAATCTCAATAGGTACAATAACAAGTTATGAAAAAAATCAAAAAGATAAAGTTATAGGAAAAGACTATTAATTATATGTTCAAATATAAAATTATTTCATTACTATTTTTATTAACATTATTTAATTCTAATTTATATAGTGTAAAAGTAACTGTGCTTCCATTTTTAAGCAAAGATAAAGAATGGGTAGAAAAATATATGGTTGATGATGGTATGCCTAGAGCTTTTGAAATATCTTTGAAAAATACACATATGTTTGATGTAAGCGATTATGATTTGCTTATTTCATATTTTGCATCTTATGATAATGTTATGGATTATAAAGCTTTATCTACAAATATAACTGTAGCTAGTGATTTCATTAAAGGTACTTTTGAATCTGATTATTTAATTAGTGGTGAAGTTCTTGATTTTAATCTTAAACAAGGTGGAAAAGATACGGCTAATGTAGAGTTTAAGGTTAATCTTATAGATATAAATACTGAAAAAATAGTTAAAACTTTTACTAATTCTGCTAGTTATGTGCTTCCTGGAAATAGTGTTGTATATAATTCTGAAGATGCTTTATTTTATGAAAGTGCATTAGGTTGGGCTAGTATTTTAGCTTTTAATAATATAGCTAATGAAATATCAGAATTCTTGCAAATTCCGCCTTTAATTGGAACTGTAACTAGAATAGAAGATAATAAAATATTTATAAACTTAGGAAAAAGAAATAATATAAAAATAGGAGATGAGTTTGGAATATATAGTGTAGAAAAATATTTAGACTTACCTCCTAATAATGAATATCTCATAAATAAAATTAATGAAAGAAAACAAAGCTCTCTAACTAATGGAATATTAACAAATAATATAGACCCAAATAATTTTGTAGTGCATAATAATACTAATTCATATATTACAACAAATACTAACTCTCAAGTATTAATTAATAATACTACTAATCAAAAAAGCAATATATCTAAACAATATAATAATAATACAATTAATAATAATAATTCTTCTTCTGTTTATAAACAAACAAGAGAAAATGCTAATGGAGATTTTTGGTATACAAGCGAAATGCTTTATATATATAGATTTTATAAAACTAAAAAAACATTAGTAACAAAAGCTAAGGTAATAGAATTATATGATAATTATGCTATATTAGAAAATAAAAGCAATGCAAAAATTGATTTGCTTATGGAAGTAAGAATTAATAATGAAGAAAAGGATAAGAACTTATGATAATAAAACAGAATGTTATTTTCAATAAAACAGACAAAAAAGACTATTATATTTATATAGATAAAAAAAATAATAGAGGCATATTTACCCCATATTTCAAAGGTTCTTATAATAGTTTCTTCTATGATTTTAGTCTTGATAAATGCAGAATATTCCATAAAAATGCAAAATCATATTCTATATTAGATTTATCTTTAGATGGTAAAAAAATAATAACTATATCTGTGGATAATACTAATAGTTCAAATAATACATTAAAAATTATAGAGATAGGTACTAATAAAGTATTTTTAGAATTATCTGGAATGTATGTTTATGAAGCATATTTCACTGCTAACCCTAAATTAATAATATGCAGAGCTAAAGAATTTAATAGAACTAATGTTTTTTTATATAACATAGAAGATAAAAAAATAGTATATAGCTTAAAAGAAAATACATTTATATCTGATGGAGCTTTTGATGAAAAAAGAGTAATGTTCACATATCCATCTGCTATAAATAATAAAATATTATATCAAGTGAATGTACTTACTTTAAATGATGGTAAAATACAGTTAGAAAACCCAAATATGAAAATAAGCAGTGTATATTCTGTTGGAAAAGACTTTGTATTAATGGAATCAAATAAATCAATAGCATTCTATAGTAATAAAAAAATTGTATGGAAAGTAGAATTGGCATCTGTATTTAGCTGTGAATATGATGGCGGAATATTTTATTTAGATAAAAAAATATATTTTGACAATCCTGCAATATCAAAAGATAATATGGAAAACGATAAGAATCTTAAAGAAAGTATGATACTTTATCGAATTGATATAGACACTGGTAATATAGAATATTTGCTACTTCCTGTGAACATAAAATATAAAAGATTTACTACTATGTTTGGAACTAAAATTATAGATACTACTGGAAATATATTAGATATAAGAAGCGGAAAAACATTAACTTTCCCACTAAAATTATATAAATAATTGTAAATATTTATATTTTTATTATATTTGTATAGTATGTATAATTTTTTTATATTTAAATAAATTAATAGGAGTTTTAATTTGTATAAATACATAATATTACTTTTAACAATATCTATTATATTTATATCTTGTAATGGTAAAGAGATAAATAACATAATAGTACAAACAAATAAAGCTAATATATCAAATAATAATATAGATGATATAAAAGTATCTACATCAAAACTAACATCAAAAGAATATGATGTGTTAATAAATAAAGGTACAGAGTTTCCATTTACAGGGGATCTTTTAGATGTAAAATCTGATGGAGTATATACTTGTAAACTATGCGGTAATTTACTATTTAAATCTGATGCTAAGTTTAATTCTGGTACAGGATGGCCTAGTTTTGATGATGCGGTTGCAGAAAACATAAAATTAGTAAAAGACGGATGCAGAGTAGAAGTAACTTGTGCAAAATGCGGAGGTCATTTAGGACATGTATTTTACAATGAAGGCTTTACTGATAAACAAACTAGATATTGTATTAATTCTGTATCTTTAAATTTTGTTAATAAAGCAGAATTTGAAGAAACTAATGATAGTACAAACAAATAATGAGGTAAAAACTATATATGAAAAAAATTGCATTAATAGCAGCTATTTCTATATTTTCTTTAATATCATGTAATGAAAAATTAAATAGCGAATCTTCGAATATTAAAGAATCTTCAAGTATTAAAGAAAATAAGGAGGAAATAAAAATGATTCCAGACAATGCCAAATACGCATATTTTTCTTCTGGCTGTTTTTGGGGAACTGAATATTGGTTTGAAAAAGGCAAAGGGGTATATGAAGTTGTAAGCGGATATGCAGGAGGACATAAAATAAACCCAACATATCAAGAAGTTTGCACAGGTCTTACAGGACATTTAGAAACAGTACGAGTTGCATATAACCCAGATGAAACTACTTATGAAGAGCTAGTTAAATTATTCTTTGAAACTCATGACTTTACTCAAAAAAATGGTCAAGGTCCTGACATAGGTTCACAATATTTATCAGCTATTTTTTATCAAACAGAAGAAGAAAAAGAAATAGCTCAAAAATACATAAATATGCTCACAGAAAAAAATTATGATGTGGCAACAACTTTAAGAGAGTATAAAAACTTCTATCCAGCAGAAGCTTATCATCAAAACTATTATGAGAGAAAAGGCTCTATACCTTATTGCCATTTCTATAACAAAATATTTTAAGTTTGTTTAAAAATTGAATTTATAAATATATTTATATTGTTTTAATTTAATAATTTATATTACATATAAAATAGTATTATTCTCTTAACTTACACTTTAGCTAAACGTAAGAGAAGAACTTAAATATTTGCACTTTCGTGAAGCGTGCCCGAATGGCTAAAACTTTGACAAAGTCTACACCTCAAGCCATTGGAAAAGTTGAACAAAATTAAAAATATTTTTAATTAAAATAATGCTAAAAAATTACTAAAGCCTTTTTTTATTAAACCGAAACTTAACATAAGTATTATTTTATTAGGATTATAATTATGAGTATGTTTGCAGATACAACATATGCAAAAACTATGACTATTGCTAAAAAGCTATTAAATGTTTATGGGCTTAGAGCAGAAGTAATAGCAGATAATATAGCCAATGTTTCTACACCAAATTTCAAAAGAAGCGATGTTACTTTTGAATATCAATTAGCAAGAGCTTTAGACAGTGAGAAATATGACGGCATGGAAGCAAAAAGAACAGACCCAAGACATTTTCCTTTTAATATGCCTATGAATTATAGTGAAGTATCTCCTACAATTACAGTAGATTATGATACCAACTACAGAAACGATAAAAACAATGTTGATATAGATAAAGAAATGGCTGAGGAAGCTAAAAATACTTTACGCTATCAAATGTTTTCTCAAATAGTAAATGCTCAATATAGAGATATTAGAAGAATGATAGGCAATGCTTAAGTATTGTTAATCATTTTAAGGAGTGAGTAAATGGGAATATTTTCGATAATTAATACATCTGGAAGCGGTTTAACTGCACAAAGAACAAGACTTGATGTAATAGCAGACAACATAGCTAATGTTAATACAACACGCACTACAGAGGGCGGAGCTTTTAGAAGAAGCAGAGTAGTATTTAAGCCAAGAGATGACGGCAATAAATATAGAAGTCCTTTTTTACCAGAAGCTTTGCAGCCTAATGTTGGTACAGGTGTAAGAGTATTCAGCATAGAGAAAGATATGGAAACTGCAACAAGATTTGTTTATGACCCTTCACACCCTGATGCTATAAAATATGGTGAGAAGGCTGGATATGTAGAGATGCCAAATGTTAATCCTGTTACAGAGATGGTTGATATGATGGAAGCTTCTAGGGCTTATGAGGCTAACTCTACTATGATTCAATCGGCTAAAACTATGTTTGGAAGTGCTTTGAATATTATTAGATATTAATTATATATAAGGATATTTTTATGGATATTAACAGTGTAATGAGTGCTTATTCTAAAACAGGAAATGTTGGTGATAATTATGGATTTGTATTAAAGACTACAGACCCTCGTCATTATGGACCAGCTCAAATGTTGAGAAGAAGTTCTAACAATGATTTAATAAGTAATTTCGGCACTATGCTTAGCGATGCAATAGAATCTGTTAATCAGAAGCAAGTTGATAAAGATAATATTATAGTTCAGGCTGGAATTAGACCTGATCAAGTTGATGTTTCTGATGTAATGAACGCTATTGCTGAGGCTGAATTATCACTCAGTTTCACTAAAGCTGTAGTTGATAGAGCTGTAAGAGCTTATCAGGAAGTAACTTCATATAGATAATAAATGATTTTTTAATTAAACAAATAATGGAAAAAAAGTTCTCCTTCAAAAAAGAGTTATTAAGGGCAAGCGTTTATGGTTTAATCGCCATAGCGTTTGCCAACTTAATATTTTTATCTATTTATAACAATAATAAAATATATATTACTATAACTT
>NZ_SRZM01000087.1 GCF_019402445.1 Brachyspira pilosicoli | reverse complement strand
ATCTATCTTTAGAACTTCATTAACAGCATGCTTTAATTTTTCTATATGAGTAAAATTACCATCTAGAATATCTTTCACTGGACAATAAGAACATTTATAATTACATCCATCCAAAATTTCCCAAAGTATTTCTAAAAAATCTTTTTCTTCACATCCGTGAAATATTATGTCTTTTTTATTTATTTCATTTATTTTATCATCATAATTAATTATTTTCATAATATTATCCTAATATTTATTATTGGTTTTAATTATAAAATAAACTATAATTATACACCTTACATATCACTATTAGGTCTGGTCTGGGCTATTAACAATGTAGTAGTAACAGCACATGCTACTTCACTTTTTATAATCTTGAATGTATAGTCTAAATCTAATTGCTCTATCATTCTTTTTATATTAAAGAAATCATTATAATTGTGATATATACTTAGTAATAAAACAGGTTTGTATTTTTTTATAGTTTTAATAGCTCCCAAAAGAAAAGGTTGTTCAAAGCCCTCTAAATCTACTTTTATTAACCCTACATTAATATTATTATCATCTACAAATTTATCCAAACTAGTCATATATACATCGTTTTTTATATTATATGTAGCATTTTCTTCCATTGTAAGTTCAAAATCACATCTAACACTACCATCAGAAAATATTGATATACTTTTATTTTCATTTCCTAATGCCATATTTATTGGTACAATATTATTTCTATTATTTAATCTTATAGT
This sequence comes from Brachyspira pilosicoli, assembly GCF_019402445.1. GTDB lineage: Bacteria > Spirochaetota > Brachyspiria > Brachyspirales > Brachyspiraceae > Brachyspira > Brachyspira pilosicoli_B. The sequence goes on along the minus strand of NZ_SRZM01000087.1, from coordinate 631 downwards.
TTCTAATATTAAATTATAATTTTTAGGTAAAGCCTCAAAACTATAAACCTTTTTGTTTGTATAATAAGATAAAAAAATAGCTGAATCTCCTATGAATCCACCAGCATCTATAATATCTAAATTTTCAAGTTTCTTTATATCATAAATATAATCCATACCATATTTTTCATAAAAAATTCCTACTTCAAAATAATTCATTGGTAATATATATTTACCATAAATAAAAATATCATTATTCAATTTTATAATCCTAGCATTATTTTCATTTTCTATTTTTAGAATTCTATCGTACTCTTCTTTTTCAACATATAAATAATCATCTATATTTTGAAAATTATTTATTTTAGATAAAATTTTAGAAACAAGATATAAACTTTCATTATCTAAGTTATTAATTAAAGATAAATATTTATCTAAAAAATTATTATCATTGCATATTTCTTTCCTAAATTCTATTATTCTATTCATATCATGATATATAATTTCTTTATTATGATCACATTTTTTTATATTCTCTTCTTTTTCGATTTTTTTAATTATATAATATAATAGTTCTCTAGTATTATTTCTCAATTTTTTAAAAGGTATCCACCAAACTATATCATTGATTATCTTTTCTATATTTTTATCC
>NZ_SRZM01000086.1 GCF_019402445.1 Brachyspira pilosicoli | reverse complement strand
TTATTAAATAGCAATATATTATAATGTTTGTAATTCTAAATTTTTATTGTATAATTTTATTAATTTTTTGAATTTATTATATTAGAGTTTGTATGTTAAACGAGATAAAAAAGAATATATGTATAATAACTGATATTAATGGTATATACGGCTATGGACATTTTACACGTATGAATCTTATAGCTAATAGATTGGCTGATATATATGATTTTACTTTTTCTTCTATAAATAAGAAAAGCGAATTATATAAAAGGGTTGATATAAAAACTATTGAGTTTAATAAGATAGGAGAAATAAAGCCATATATTATAATAGTTGATGCGAGGGAAGTTGAAGAGAGATATATTAATTATTTAAAAAAGATATCATCTGTTATAATAGTAGATAGTGTTGGAAGCGAGAGGAGATTAGCTGATATTGTAATAGAGATGCTTCCGAATTTAGATAATTCTAAAGAAGTAAATATTAAGCCATTTATTGCTACAATATTAAATAATTCTATAAAACCTATATATAATGAAGAGTCTCCCATACTTGTTTATTTAGGTTTTAATAAACAACTAAAAGATAAAGCAATTCAAATAATTTCAAAAATAACTAATAAAAAATTTGTAGTAATAGATTTTAAAAGAGAAAGTGAGTTTTCTAATATAGAGTATATTGATTTTTCTAAGGATATATTTGCTCATTCATATTCTGGAGTTATAACATATTTTGGGCTTACTGCTTTTGAATGTATAGAGTCAAAGATTCCTACTATACTTTTTTCACCTACTAAGTATCATGATGATTTGGCGAATAAATGCGATGATATATTTTTTAATTTAGGATTTTTTGAAGATGCTGATATTGATGAAAGTGCTAAAAAAATTGAAGCTTTTATAAACAATAAAGAAAAGCAAAATAGTTTAATAGAGAATGCTAAGCAAATAAATACCGATGAATCTATAGAAAGGCTAAAGACTATTTTTTCTAATATAAAAGATTTTAAAGATATAAAATGCCCTTTTTGTAATAGTTCTAATATAGAGAGAAAAAACAGAAATTTGGAATCCAATTTATATAAATGTGGTCATTGCAATACTTTGTTTAGAAAATATTTTTTATCGCCTTTTACAGATTATTCATCAAAATATTTTGTAGAAGATTATAAAAAACAATACGGAAAAACTTATGAAGAAGATGTTGAAAATTTAAGCCGATTGGCAAATAGAAGAATAGAAAAGATAAAAAAAATAAAACCAAATGGAAAAGTATTAGATATTGGAAGTGCTATGGGTTTTTTCCTTAAAGAGGCTTCTAATTATGGATATATTACTGAGGGTATAGAGATAAGCGAGTATGCTTCAAATTACTGCGTTAATACTTTGAATTTAAATGTGCATAACTGTTCTTTGCTTGATTTTAACTATAAAGAAAAAGAGTATGATATAATTACAGCTTGGTATGTTGTAGAGCATATTTATAATTTTGATAAGATTTTTGAACATATTTTATATTCTTTAAAAGATGATGGTATATTTGCTTTAGCTATGCCTAATGGTTATGGGGTAAGCGGAAGGTTTAATAAAAATTATTATTCTATAGTTCCAAGCGACCATGCATTCGAGGCTAATCCTAAATCTTTGGATATGTTTTTTAATAAATATTCACTTAAAAGAATTAGTTTAGAAAATCAGAGTATTTATTATAATAGGTTTACAGATGTATTTAAGATTTTTAAAAACTCTAAATTATCTGAAAAACTATATAAAAAACTTGCACAGAAATTTAATCTTGGAGATACATTTGAGTGTATATATCAAAAGGTGAAGTAGTATATTGCAATAATCATTTTATTGTTTATAATAAAAGTTAACATATTATATTAATTTTAAAATGGTGAAAAATGGAAGAAGATAAATATATTTTAGAAAAATTAAAATTAAATTTAGACAGAAACTTTCCTGTAGAAAATGATAATTATATAGATAATGATAAAGAATATTCTAATAATAATTTTAATAATTCTAATGATGAAAGTTTAGTAATATTAGAAACAAAAAAAAATATAGAAAAAATAAAAGAGTATTCAAAAGAAATTAATGATGCTGATATTAATCCTGCTTTGAAAGAAATGATTTCTATACTTGATAATATGGTTTTATATTCTAAGACTAACAAAGAAGGTGAAAAAAAACTTGAAAAGATAAATGAATATCATCTTCCTACTGCTATAAAAATGCTTAAATATTATATTGATTTTTGTAATTTGCCTGTAAAAAATGCTAATATAGAAAAAACTTCTTTAGAGATAGAAGATGCTATAATAAAATTAAATGAGGGATTTAAAAAAATGCTTCTTGAAATGAATGAAAATAAATTAATTGATATAAATAGCGATATAGATGTATTAAAAAATACGCTTGAAAAAGATGGATTAATATAATTTTTTTGGAGGTTTTGATTTATGCAAGAAAATAGTAACAATACTTTAAGTTTAGATATTCAAAAAAGTATAGATTCTAAAATAAGTGAGAGTGATAATAACAAAATAAAAGAGTTATCTAATAGTATAAACTTAGAAGATTCTCTTTCTATAATGTCTTATGGCTCTGCTGCACAAAATAAAATGGTTCAATTTTCTGAAAATACATTAAGTACTGTGATGAATAAAGATTTGGGAGATATAGGAAACACTATTAGTGATTTGATAGTAGAGCTTAAAGGTTTTGATATAGAAAAAGAGTCTAAAGGGATATTTGGATTTTTTAGAAAGGGTATTAATAATTTGAGTAAATTAAAAGCTAAATATTCTAAAGTTGAAGTTAATATTGACGGCATAATAAAGATATTAGAAAATCATCAAAGAACATTATTAAAAGATATTAGTATATTAGACCAAATGTATGATTATAATTTAGACTATTTAAAAGAGCTTGAATTATATATTAAAGCTGGAAAAGAAAAATTAAATAATGATATAAATAAAAAAATATTGGAACTTGAAGAAAAAGCAAGACAAACTAACACACCCGAAGATGCACAAGCAGCAAGAGATTATAAAGATTTAGCTAATAGATTTGAAAAAAGACTACATGATTTAGAGCTAACCAAAGCAGTATCAATACAAACTATACCACAAATAAGAATGGTTCAAAATAATAATGTAGTGATGAGCGAAAAGATACAATCTACACTTGTTAACACTATACCTTTGTGGAAGAATCAAATGGTTTTAGCTATAGGTCTTCATCATTCTAATGAGGCAGCAAAAGCACAAAGAGCAGTTACAGATACCACTAATGAACTTCTTAGAAAAAATGCTGATATGCTAAAAAC
>NZ_SRZM01000085.1 GCF_019402445.1 Brachyspira pilosicoli | reverse complement strand
TTATAGTATAATTTCGGAGCAATGTCAATTTATTTTACAAAAAACATTAAAAAATTTACATTTTTTTGCTATTTTTTAGGAAATCTAGATAAAATTTTACATTTTAGCTAAATATAATAAAAAAGGTTTACAAATTAATATTTGCAAACCTTTTTATATTATTATTGTTTTATTAAATTACTTATGGTATGCTCCAACAGCTTCTTTTATATCATCATCAACCATAATAGAGTTCATACTATCTTTAGCAGAACGAGCAAAGAACTCTAATCTGTTTACAGTATTAACTTCACTAGCACCAGCATCCATATCCAAATAAAGAAGATTGAGGTTAGGATATATAGTTTTAAGTCTAGTTTCAATACCGCGAGCTATAATATGGTTAGCAATACAACCGAAAGGCTGTAAACAAAGCACGTTATTAATATTCTCTTCAGCGAAAGTAGCTATCTCTCCAGGAAGTAACCAAGCTTCACCAAATTGATTTGTCATAGCAGTAACCTTAGCAGCATTTTCAGCAATCTGTCTTATATGGTGTACAGGTCTAAATCCTTTAAACTTAGACATTATTTGGTTTATAGAATCTATTCTCATATCTATAACTTTCTCAGATAATTTAGAACCATAATATTTGAGTGATGAAACCTCTCTAGCATTAGTTTCTTTATTAACCTGAGAACTTATAATTTTCTGTACAAAGAAGTCAAATACAGGAGGAACTATAACTTCTATTCCCTTAGCCATAAGCCAATCACAAACATCACCATTAGCAAAGTTATTATATTTTACATATATCTCACCAACAAGTCCTGCCTTAGGCAATACTAAGTCTTTAGTTTCAATGGCATTAAACTCTTTAACCGCCTGTTTTAACAACTTATCAGTATCACCAAGATTAAAATCTTTAGGGTGTAAAGCTATATATTTATTAGCAAGAGCTAAAGATTCACCTCTATTAACCTCACGTACAGCAGTATAATAATACATTGTAGATATAGCATCAGCATAAGGCATACCAACTATACCCTCTTTCATCATATCTATTTTTGAAAGCTTAAATCCAGGCTGATCATTAATAACAGTTAAACCAACAGTAATAACAGGTACATTAGGATAACCAGCATTAATTAAACCTCTTTTAATAAGTGAAGCATAATTACTAGCACGGCATTGTCCACCTGTTTGAGTGATACCAGCTGCTATTTTGTCAGGGTCATATTTTCCAGTTTGTACAGCTTTTACAATGTCACCTACTATTATTGTAGCTGGATAACATATATCTTGGTTAGCATATCTTAAACCTGTTTCTACAGAGTCAATATCTGGTTCTGGAAGAGGTATTGTATCATATCCGCTTCTTTGAAGTAGAGTTAAAATCATAGGGTCATAGAAATGTCCGAATTTAGGTACAAGTATTGCACGTTTATCATTTTTCTCATATCTTTTAATAATAGTTCTTTCTGGTTTTTCTTTTGGTATAAAATCACCTTTCATTTTCATGCTTTCTATCATAGAACGTATTCTAAGTCTTATACTTCCTGGGCTTGAAATCTCATCAACTTTTACCAAAGTAGGACTCTTTCCATAAGCATTAAGTATTGATTTTATTTCATCAGAAGTAGTAGCATCAGGACCGCATCCGAAACTATTAATTTGAACAACTTCTAGTTTTAAATCTTTTTGTTTAGCTGCCCATAAAACAGCTTTAAACATCTTATTAGGATAAGACCATTGAGTTAATACTTGAACATCAGCAAGAGATTCATCAATATCAAGACCATCTTCTGTAAGTACATTAATACCAAATGAAGCAATAGTTTCTGGTATTTTATGGTTAATTAATGGGTCTATATGATAAGGTCTGCTTACTATAAGTATAATAGGAGTTTGCGTTTCTTTAGCATGCTCTATTATTTTTTTGCCTTCTTCTTTTAATTCTGCTTTTACTCTCTCTTGTTCTTTGAGAGCTAATTTGAATGCTCTGTCGAAATCTTTTTTATCTATACCGAGTGTTTTTACAAAATAAGCTTTACAGCCTTTATAGAGTAAATCTTCATTTAAGAAAGAGATTGTTGGAGCATCAAAAGCTATACCGTATTTAGTTAATGGACTAATAGAACTGTCTATTACATCAGGATAACCAGTTACAACAGGACAGTTATAACTATTGTCACTGCCATCATTTTCTTTTTTCTCTAAAACAACAGAAGGATAAAATATTCTGTCTACATTAGATTCTATTAAATCATATATATGACCATTAGCTATTTTAGCAGGGAAACATATATTATCACTCATAACAGTGCCAGAACCCTTCTCAGCTACAGCCATGCTTGAAGGAGATGATAATTGTACTCTATATCCACATTCTACAAGTATAGTAGCCCAGAATGGGAAGTTTTGATACATATTAAGTACTCTAGGTATTCCTATAACGCCTTTTATATCATCTGTAGCAGGTGCCAAAGGTCTGTCAAATAGTAAAGAAAGTTTTTTCTGAGTGATATCCATTCCATAATTTCTTTCTTTAGAGCCTTTATTAGTAAATATTCTTTCACATTTGTTTCCTGTATAGAATGATTTACCGTCTTTGAATTTTAATCTTGTAACAGTACAAAGGTTTTCACAGCCTTTACAAGTAAGCTGTTTTCTTTCATAATCATTAGCTTCGCTTAAATTATCTAAACCTATGAATGTTGTATCTTCTTTTTCTTTATTGTAAGTATCTAAAGCAAGTAAAGCACAGCCATAAGCTCCCATAAGCTCGGATATATCAGGGCGAATAACTTTTTTGTTTAAGAATTTTTCTACAGAACGAAGCACTGCAGCATTCTTAAATGTACCGCCTTGAACAACTATATGCTCACCTAAAATAGAAGTATCTGTAATTTTTAATACTTTAGTAAAACAGTTTAATGTAACACTCTTAGCAAGACCAGCAGAAATATCAGCAACAGAAGAGCCTTCTCTTAAAGACTGTTTTACTTTACTATTCATAAACACTGTACAGCGGCTTCCTAAATCGCAAGGGCTAGCTGATTCGCAGGCAATATTGGCAAAATCAGCTACTTTATAACCCATACCGCGTGCAAATGTTTCTATAAAAGAACCGCAGCCTGATGAACAAGCCTCGTTAATTTCAATGTTTTCTATAATGCCGTCTTTAATAAATATAGCCTTCATATCCTGACCGCCTATATCAAGAATGAAGCTTACATCTTTATCGAAAGCCTTAGCACCTCTATAATGAGCCATCGTTTCAACAATACCTTCGTCCATATTGAAAGCAGCTTTTATTAAATCTTCTCCATAACCTGTAACAGCAGTTCTTGCTATATTTATTTTAATATTTTTTTCATCTAATTCTTTTTTAATTTCAGCTAAACCTTCTGTAACAGCACCTACTGGGTTTCCATTATTGTTTCTATAATGTCTTAATACTACTTGTCCTTTATCATCGATAATAACGATTTTTGTGGTAGTAGAACCAGAGTCTATACCTAAGAATGTGTTTTTATTATTAACAGTTTCTACATCAGCAGATTTTACTTTGTCTTTGCTATGTTCATCTACCCACTTTTCATATTCTTCCTGACCGCTGAATAATGCTTCTCTGTGTTTAGAATTAGTTATTTTTACATCAGAAGAAATATTTTCTACTAATTTTATAAAATCAGAAATTTTTATTGCTGTCTGCTCTTCATCTTCACCAAAAGCAGCACCTATTGCAGCAGTTAATTCTGGGTGATCAACTGTATACATATCATCTTCTGTTGCATTCAAAAGAGTTAAAAATGTTCTTCTTAATTCTGGAAGGAATGTTAAAGGTCCGCCTGTAAATAATATTTTAGGCTTAATTTCAAAACCTTTAGCAAGTGTGTTGATTGTTTGAACAGCCACTGCTTGGAATATACTTTTAGCAATATCAGTTTTTGGTATATCACGGCTAATAAGAGTTTGTACATCTGTTTTAGCAAATACACCGCATCTGCTTGCCATTGGGTAAACAGAAGTAGACTTTTCGGCAAGTGTTGAAAGCTCTGAAGGGTGAACATTTAAAAGTGTTGCCATTTGGTCAATAAAAGCACCTGTACCGCCTGCACAGTTACCATTCATTCTTATATCAGCTTTGAAGTTATCATCAAATACTATGATTTTTGCATCCTCTCCGCCTATGTCAATCAATGTTCTTCCATAAGGATAAATCTTTCTAATAGCTGTTGAAGAAGCAATTACCTCTTGTACAAAGCTAATGCCTGTCTTTTCACTAATACCCATACCCGCAGTACCTGTCATAGATACTAATAATTCTAAATCTCCATGATTAGTTTTTAAATCTCTTAGTATAGAAAGTAATGTTTCTTTGACATCAGCATTGTGTCTAGTATAAGTTTTAAATATCATATTGTTTTTATTATCATATACAACCATTTTTGCGGTAGTTGAACCAATATCAATACCTGCTTTATAAATAATTTTCATATATCTCTCCATAAATAAAAATTAAATATCTATTATATATAAAAGCCATAAACTTTAGTCTATAACCATATTATGCATATTTACTTGAATAATATTTGTAATATGTTTTTTTATATGCTCTTCTGGTATATTGCTGTAAGATAACACAACTATTACATCATCTTTTTTAGCTAAATGAACATAATTACCATTTATGCTTATTATACCAGTATTCGCTATTCCCTTTATCACCTCAGCTTCAAATCTATTATTATTGCTAAGGTTTATTACAGATACTATATCCCCCTCAAGTATATCTGATTTATCCATTAAAGTTTCATCTATGGTAATTGAATCTTTGAAATTAAGATCAGTTCTAGTTACAGTCAATCTATTTATTTTAGATTTTATTACTTCTCGCATCATAATAAAAATAATTTTCCATAAATAAAACTTACAAATATTGTACTTTTATAGAAAAAAAAGTCAATATAATGTTTGGCACTATT
>NZ_SRZM01000084.1 GCF_019402445.1 Brachyspira pilosicoli | reverse complement strand
GTATTATAATAGTGTGTTTCATAAAAATCTCCTCTTTCATTGAACATTGTTCATTTTAATATATAAGATATTTTTGTCAATAGAATAAAATAAAAAGCTTTAAATTTTTATATTATTATATATAATATATGAGGTTAAAATAAATTATGAAATTGTTATTAAGAGTTTCTATTATATTTTTGGTGTTTTTTATATCCAAAACCTATGCATTAGAATATAGTTTCTATCCTAAGGAATATATTAAGTTTAATAAATCTATCGTTAATATAGAAGATATAGATTATGTAGATTATTCTCAGAGTTTAAAAATATTAGACTTTCCTATGACTAGTAAGGCTGTATGGTTTAATAAAATATTTTTACTAGATGTTGTTTTTGAATTGTATAATATATTGGCATATTCTCCAAATATAAATACTAAAGTTTATTATCTAGCATTTTATAGAACTTTAAAAGAAATAGAAATATTTGTTTCTAAAAATAGAAAAATATCTGTGTTTTATCAATATTCAAGCACAATGCAAAATTATTATGACAACATGATTCGCAACCTTTCTATATCATATAATAAACTTAATTTTGATACTCATATGTATATTGGTTTTAATTTTTATATCTCCTAAATATTTAATTTTTTTAACAATTAATTATTTTATTTTTTCTTTTAAAATATTTGCAATTATAATTATTTATGATATATTATTAGTATTAAAGTTTTTGAATAAAGGTTATAGGTGTCTGATTTAAAAGTATATGAAATAATATCTTTAGATGGTCCTTCGGGTGCTGGTAAGAGTACAGTAGCTAAGTTAGTTGCTAAAAAGTTAGGATATAAATATTTAGATACTGGTGCTATGTATAGGGCTGTAACCTTATTTTTTTTAAATAAAAACGTTAATATACAAAATGATAATGAGATCATATCTGCTATCAGCGATTTAAAAATTAGTTTTGACAATAATAACAAAATATACTTAAATGATGTAGATGTTAGTGAAGAGATAAGAAGTATAAAAGTTGTTAATATGGTTTCTAAAGTATCTTCTATCAGTGCGGTTAGAAAAAGTATGGTTTCTTTACAGAGAGCTATTGCTGAAAACGGTGATTATGTGGTAGATGGTAGAGATATAGGAAGTGTTGTTTTTCCTCTTGCAAAATATAAGTTTTATATAGATGCTTCTGTTGAGATTAGAGCTAAAAGAAGATATGAAGAAGAAGTGCAAAAAGGTAAAGATATCACATTTGAAGAAGTGATTGATAGCATAAAAAAAAGAGATGAGTTTGACTCTAATAGGGAAGATAGTCCCCTAGTAGTACCTAAAGATGCTATTATTATAGATACTACAAATATGACTATAAATGAAGTTGTACAAAAAATCACAGATGTGGTTTTTAATAAAAAATCTAATGAATAATTAGATATTAACCTGATTTTAAGTTCAGGAGGGAGAGGGAAGAATGATGGAAGATAATAATTTATCAGAACAACAAAATGAATTTCTTAAGGCATTAGAGGAGAGTGACAATAAAACGCACTTTAAACTTGGAAGTGTTGTTAGCGGAAAAATAGTTCAATTCGATGACACTGATGTTTTTATAGATTTTAATTATAAGGTTGAAGGTAAAATAAATAGAAACGAGTTTGATAAAGAGCCTGTTAAAGGTGAAGAGATTGAGGCTGTAATAAAAGGACAAGATAATAATAAAGGTTATGTTATTTTATCTAAGAGAGAGATTGATAAGAGAAAGGCTCAAGATTTAATAGAAGATGCTGTAAAAAATGCTACTCCAATAAATGGTGTTGTTAAAGAGGCTATTAAAGGTGGATTTACTGTTTCTATAATGGGACATAGTGCTTTTTGTCCTTTTTCTCAAATTGATATTTCTAGAGGAATTAAAGAAGCTGATTATATAGGAAAAGAGTTTCAATTTAAGATTATAGACAGAAAAGGAAATAAAGATATAGTTGTTTCTAGGAGAGTTTTACAAGAAGAGACTCAAAATAAAGTAATAGAAGAATATTTATCAAATTTAAAAGAAGGCGATATAGTAGAAGGAAAAGTTAAAAATATAGAGAAATTCGGTGCTTTCATACAATTAACTGAAGGTTTAGATGGTTTCCTTGCTATACCAAATATGTCTTGGGCTAAGATTATTAATCCTAAAAACATTATCACTAAAGGTGAAGAGAGAAAGTTTCAAGTTTTATCTGTTGATAAAGAGAAAAGAAAAGTTGATTTAGGTATTAAACAGCTTGAAGGTGACACTTGGTATAAGTTTGTTGAAGAGTATCATGTTGGAGATATAATCAAAGGTGAAGTTACTACTGTTAAAAAATTTGGTGCTTTTGTAAATGTATATGAAGGTGTTGAGGGGCTTATACATGTTTCTGATTTGAGTTGGAACTCTCATGTTAATAATCCTAATGATTTTGTTAAAGTTGGTGCTTATTTAGAATGTAAAATTCTTGATATGAATGTACCTGAGAGAAAATTAACTTTAGGCTTAAAACAAGTTAAAGATAATCCTTGGGACAGTGCTGAGAGAGATTTCCCTGTTAAGAGTTCTGTAAAATGTAAGGTAAAAAGAATATTCAAAGACTTCGCTGTATTTGAGCTTCCTAATGGTCTTGAGGGTATATGTGATATTAGCGATTTTGATTGGATGAACAATACTGTTAATATTAAAGACTATATAAAAGAAAATGAAGAAGTTGAAATGGTGATTATGTCTATAGACAGAGATAAGCAAAGAATTAAGCTTAGTTATAAACATACTAAAGAAAGTCCTTGGAGAGTATTTGACAAGGCTCATCCTCATGGCTCTATAGTTAATGGTACTGTTAAAGCTATTATAGATTCTGGTGTTATTGTTTCTTTAGAAAATGATTTAGAAGGATATATGCATATTTCTCAAATAGATTTACCTAAAGGAGAAACTTTAGAAAGTGTACTTAAAGTTGGAGAGAGTTATCCTTTTGTTGTAAGAGAAGTTAATCAAGTAAAAAGAAGAATATCACTTTCTAGAAGAGAGTATATGGAAGCTGAAAACAAAAAAGAAACTCAAAGCTATATTTCTAAAGAAGAGCCTACTTCTTTAACTTATAATCCTTTCGATAATATTAAAAATTAATTTATATAATTATAATTCTAAAATCATAAGTAATATTATTATGGTTTTAGAATTATTTTTTTATTATCATCAAATATAAATTGACAAATAATTGCTTATATCATAATATTAATTATTGTATTTTATGTATAAGTTTTTTTTCTTTATTATTTTTATTTTATCAATATGCTCATGTTCCAAAAATGAGATTAACAATAGTGATAAAAATAATATAATACAAAATAAAAAAATAGAAAAAATAATATCCCTTTCTCCTGCTGCTACTGATATATTGATTGATTTGAATGTAGCTAATAAAATAATAGCTGCTGATACTTTTTCAAAAGACATTCTCAAAAAAAATAATATAAATGTTTCTAATGTTTTTGATATGTTAAACCCTGATGCAGAAAAAATTATTTCTCTTGATTCTGATATTATATTTATAAATAATCTTACAGCATTTTATACTAAAAACTCTCTTCTTTCATTATCTAACCCCACAATTATAACAATTACGAATAGTGAAACTCTAAAAGGCATAGAAGATGATATATATTTTTTGGGCAATGTTTTGAGTGCAGATGATAAGGCTAAAGAAATTGTTTATAATATGTGTGCAAAAATAAAAGAAATAAAAGATATAGGCGACACTATTACAAATAAAAAAACAGTTTATTTTGAAATATCCGCTCTTCCTAATTTGTATAGTTTTGGTTCTAATGTTTATTTAGATGATATTATCAACATTATAGGGGCTAAAAATATTTTTTCTGACAGAAATGAATGGATAAGCGTATCTGAAGAAGAAGTTGTATATTTAAATCCTGATATAATTTTTACTAGTGTTGATTATGTAGATAACCCAGTAGCAGAAATAACAAATAGGGCTGCTTGGCGGGATATTAATGCTATAAAAAAGGGTAATGTGTTTTTTGTAGAAGGTACATCTCTTCCAACGCATAATATAGTCTCTTCTATAATATTAATGGCTAAATATATTTACCCAGAAGAATATAAGGATATTAAATAAATATTATGATAAAAAAAATAATAATAATTTTTATTTTACTTATATTATCTGCTATAACATCAATATGTATAGGGAGTGTTTTTATTTCGCCTAAAGAAGTAATCTCTATTATATTATATAAATTATTTAATTTTGGTTTTGTTGATAATATAAATAAAATAAATATTGTTTTTAATATAAGACTTCCTCATATTATTTTATCATTATTTGTTGGTGCTTCTTTATCTATGACAGGCATTGTTATGCAGTCTATATTAAAGAACAGTTTAGCTTCTGTATATAATTTGGGCATATCTTCTGGGGCTGGTTTTGGTGTGAGTTTGATTATAATTAGCGGTATATATTTTAATTATTACTTTTTTATAATTTCTTCTATATTGTTTGGTTTTATCACAATACTATTTATACTTTTTATTTCAAAAAAAATAGATAAAGATATAAGCAGCAATTCTATAATACTTGCAGGGGTTGTTATATCATTATTTTTTAGCTCTATTATGAGTTTTTTTGCCTATGCTTTTCCTAAGTATTCTAATCAGATAATATTTTGGCAGTTGGGCAATTTATTTGTTAGGAATTATTTTGATATTTTTATTATCATATTATTAACTATAATATTTCTTGTTGTGTTAATAAAAAATGCTAATATTTTAGACATTATGACTTTTGGAGATAAGGAGAGTTTACTTCTTGGAATTAATCCTAAAAAGGCTAGGATATTATTTATATTATTATCTTCTTTAGTTACAGGTGTTTTAGTTGCTTTTGTGGGTGTGATTGGATTTGTAGATTTAATATCTCCTCATATTGCTAGACGTCTTTTTGGAGCTAAGCATATTATAGTAATTCCTATGAGTGCTTTAATTGGGGCTTTAATTTTGAATATTGCTGATATATTTTCGAGAATTATTATTTCTGGTGCTAATATTCCAATAGGCATAGTTACGGCTATTATAGGAGCACCTTTCTTTTTGTATGTTTTTATTAAAAATTAGGGTTTATTTATGAAAAAAATTATAGAAGTGAAAAATCTTTATATTTATTACAACAATATAAACATATTAAAAGATATTAGTTTTGAAGTTTTTAGCAATGATATTTTATGCATAATAGGGGCAAATGGCTCTGGGAAGAGTAGTTTATTAAATGCTTTATGTAATTTAGTGAATTTTAAAGGTGATATACTTATAAATAATCAAAAAAATTATAATGAGTTATATAAAAAAATTGCTATGATGAGTCAGGTGTATAATATATATTTTGGGTATACTGTTTATGACACTGTGATGATGGGTAGGTATCTTAATTTCAAAGATAGGCTTTTATCTATTCCAAGCAAAGAGGATAAAGATTTTGTTTTGCATTGTTTAGAGAAACTAAAAATATTGCATTTAAA
>NZ_SRZM01000083.1 GCF_019402445.1 Brachyspira pilosicoli | reverse complement strand
GTCAATATAATGTTTGGCACTATTCACTTATAATAGTTAATATACACTATTGTATTTTTGTATATTTTTCTACATTTGATACATATTTTTTAATAAACATAACTATTGAAAAACATATAAAAATTTCTTATAATCAATGCATAAAAAATACTGTTTTTTATAAAAAATTTATTAAAGGAGTTGAAAATGAAAAAAAACATTTTCACAAGCTCCATTGGCATTATAGTATCTGGTGCCATTATTGGAGCTTTAGCGGCTTGGCTTTCTGTAATGGGAAACCCTGCCAACATGGGAATATGCGTTGCATGTTTCACTAGGGATTTAGCTGGGGCTTTGGGATTACATAGGGCTGCTGCTGTGCAGTATATAAGACCTGAACTTATAGGGCTTGTTATTGGTGCTACAGTATCTGCTTTAATCTCTAAAGAATATTCTCCTAAAGGCGGAAGTTCTCCTATTATAAGATTTATTTTAGGTTTCTTCGCTATGATTGGTGCTTTAGTTTTCTTGGGTTGTCCTTGGAGAACATTATTAAGAATAGCTGGAGGAGATATTAATGCTATATTTGGCTTAATAGGTATTATTATAGGCGGAGGAATTGGTGTTTTCTTCTGGAAACAAAATTTCTCTTTGGGTCAGCCAAAAGCATATAATAATAAATTAGTAGGCTTCATACCTCTAGTAATATCAATAATACTATTAATACTATTATTGAAACAAACAAAATTCTCTGAAGGCGGAGCAATATTTTTCTCTGAATCAGGTCCAGGAAGCATGAAAGCTCCTTTAATTATAGCTTTAGTAGTTTCTATTATAATAGGTTTCATAGCTCAAAAATCTAGATTTTGTACTGTAGGCGGTGTAAGAGATGGAATATTTATGAAAGATTTCCATATGACTAAAGGTGTTGTAGCTTTTATTATTGCTGCTTTAATAGTAAATATTATAACAAATAGATTTAATGTTTCTATGGAAAATCAGCCTATAGCTCATACTAATATATTATGGAACACTGTATCAATGATTCTTACTGGTTTAGCATTTACTTTGGGTGCTGGTTGTCCTGGAAGACAGTTTATACAATCTGCTGAAGGAAATATGGATAGTTTTGTATTTGTTATAGGAATGCTTGTTGGTGCTGGATTTGCTCATAATTTTAATTTGGCAAGTTCTACCGCTGGTCCTACAGTATATGGTATGTTTGCTGTTATTTTAGGTTTAGTATTCTGTGTTATTATAGGATTTACTATGAAAGAAAATCAATGATATGTTTCTTACTGTGCAGCAGGTTGTTGTCATTATATAATAAGAAATATACCATATAATAAGGATTATATAATGAACTCTACCGCTACGTTATATTATTAGAATATATGTATTATAGTAATATAAAGTGGCGGTAGAGGTTATAATAACTTAAATTAAGAAGTTGATTATAATAATTTGATATCCTGATATTATGATGATATTATCTTAAAAAATATCAAAAACACATAAAAGGATTTTTTATGCAAGAGACTATAAAAATAGATACAAGAGGAATGTCTTGTTCGCAGGCTTCTTTTCAGGCTAAATGTGCCGCTATAAACAATACAGAATTAAACACAGTTATAGAAGTTTTAGTAAGTGGGCATTCAAGCTGTGAAAGTGTGATTCGCGGATGCATTAAATACGGATATGAAGGCAGTTTTGAGCATATAGAAAATGAAGATATATTGGTTACTTTAATAAAAAAGAAATAATAATAAACTTTTTTGACAATTTAATTATTAGCTATTATAATAATATTTAATAAACTTTTTTGGAGAATAAATATAAATGCAATTAATAGACTTGGTAAAAAATGCAAAAGACTCTACATACAAATTACAATCATTAAGTACTGATATAAAAAACAAAGCATTATTAGAAATTGCTGATAAATTAGAACAAAATAAAAATATTATATTTGAAGCGAATAAAAAAGATTTGGAATATGCTAAAAAACTTCTTGATGAAAATAAAATTTCTCTTTCAATGTTTAATCGTTTAAAATTAGATGAAAACAAAATGATAGATATTATTTCTGGTATAAAAGATGTTGTAAAATTAGAAGACCCTATTAATAAAGTATTATTAGAAACAGAGCTTGATGATAATTTACTTTTAAAAAAAATATCCTGCCCTATTGGATTAATTGCCGTAATATTTGAAGCTCGTCCTGATGTAATATCTCAAATATCTTCATTATGCATAAAATCTTCTAATGCTGTTATACTTAAAGGAGGTGCTGAAGGAGAGAACACAAACAAGGCAATATTTAACATCATTAATGAAACATTAGAAAATATTAAAGAGTTTCCAAAGAACTCTGTTAATTTGGTATTTACAAGAGAGGATATAAAAGAATTATTATCAATGGATAAATATGTTGATCTTATAATACCAAGAGGGGGAAACAGTTTAGTACAATATATAAAATCAAACACTAATATACCTGTACTTGGACATGCTGATGGAATATGCCATTTATATATAGATGAATCAGCTAATCAAGAAAAAGCATTAAAAATATGTTTGGATTCAAAGGCTCAATATCCAAGTGCATGCAATGCTGTTGAAACTATACTAATAAACAAAAATATAGCTAATGAATACTTGCAAAAGCTTTATAATTTATTTAAAGAAAATAATATAAAAATGAATGGCTGTGAAGAAGTAAGAAAAATACTTAATCAATCGGATATAGGTGAAGTAAAAGAATGGCATGTAGAATATGGTGATAAAGAAGTATCATTAAAAATAGTAGAAAACACAGAAGAGGCATATAATCATATAAACAAATACGGCTCTCATCATACAGATTCAATAGTCTCAGAAAATAAAGACAATATAGAAAAGTTTATGACTTATGTTGATTCTGCTAATGTATACTGCAACACTTCAACAAGATTTTCTGATGGGTTTAGATATGGTTTTGGTGCGGAAGTAGGCATTTCTACAAACAAAACTCATGCAAGAGGTCCTGTTGGCTTAGAAGGTTTAACTATATACAAATACAAACTTTTTGGCAATTATCAAATAGTAGATGATTATGTAAGCCATAGAGCAAGTTTTAAACATAAAAGAATAAAATAATATAAAAAATGATATTTATTTAATATTGTTTTTTAGTTTGTTGCTACTTTAAAAACTAAAACAGCCAAAAGAATAATTATCAATATTCCTATTATTCCAACAATTAAAAGCCCCCATTTTAAAAATTTAATTATTTTTTTTACTGAACTATTATCATCTAAAACACCATTTTCTATCCCATTAAGTCCGCCTACTATCAAGAATAATATATCTTCTAACCAACCTGCAATAGGCAAAGTATCAGGAACTAAATCTACAGGTGAAATTGTATATATAACTGCTAATATTAAAGGTAGCCAAGCTTTTATACCAGATTTATTTTTTGTATATTCACTCATAAAATAATCTCTATTTTTTGAAAAAAGATGCATGCAAATTTATATTGAAATATATTAACTTGCCTCAGCAATTTCAAGCATTCTTATTATAAGGCTGTTTCCTTTACTTTTTGCTATGCTAGAAGCTGTTTCTCCGTCTTTGGTTTTTAGATAAATATTTGCTCTTTTGTTTATAAGAAGTTTTACCATTTCAGCATTATTATTTTCTATTGCCCACATCAAAGCAGTATATCCGTTTCTATCAGCTATATCAAGTTTAGCACCTTTCTCTACAAAAAGTTTTGCTATTTCTGTATTATCATTATTTATTGCTAAAACTAAAGCAGTATGTCTATCATTATTTACCACATTGAGGTCAGCTTTTCTATCTATAAGAAACTCTACTACTTGCATATTTTCTTTAGTGATTGCTTTTGAAGAAGCTATTCTCATAAGAACAGTATTTCCATCATTATCTTGTACATTTATATGGACTTTTTTATTATATACATAATCTTTTACTTTATCCATATGACCATAAGTAGCCCAAAATAAAAAACCTTGTTCATCGGCAGTTATATTATATAAATTAGATTGAATTAATGTAAAAAATATTAATAATAATAAAGTATTTCTCATTTTATAACCTCAACAGTATATAAGTATAACAAAATATTCATTTTTCTCAATATTTTTTATGATAATCTATTATTGAAAATTATTAAATATATGTTATTATAAAGAAAAAAAGATAGTGAGTTATTTGAATGACATTAACTAATGTAGTAACAATTAAAAGTAAAAATGGTATGCATTTAAGACCAGCTGGAGTATTATCTCAAATAGCAAGTAAAATAGAATACTCTGATTTAGGTATATTTTTGCTTTATAATGGTGTAAGAGCAGATGCCAAAAGCGTATTTAATATTATGGGTTTAGGTGCTTTTTGCGATGCTAAATTAATACTTGAAATTGAATATGAAGAAGGAATGGAGGAAGCTGCTAAAAACGCAGAAAAAGAACTTTTGTATTTCTTTGAAGAAGGTTATATTAATGCAGAAGTTCCTGAAGAAGAAGAGTAAATAAAATAAATATTCATTTCAAAATAAATACTTTACAGGTTGTAAACTATGATTAGCTATTCAATAATAACCATGCTTATAATCTCGATATTAATAGTAATGTTACTTACTATTAAGTTTAAAGTACATCCTTTTATTGCAATGTTAATGGTTGCTATATTTCTATCATTTACATTGCATGTGCCTACAAATAGAAATCCTAATTATATAAATGAAACAGCTTCTTTAATAAGCAAAGGTTTTGGAAATGCTTTAGGAAGCGTTGGTATTATAATAATCTTGGGTAGTATTATTGGTAATATATTAGAGATGTCTGGAGCTACCTATAAACTTGGAGAAATAATTTTAAAAATAGTTGGTAAATCACACCCTGCTCTTGCTATGAATATATTAGGTTTTATTGTTTCCATACCTGTATTTTGTGATTCTGGATATTTAATATTAACACCACTAAGAAAAGCACTAGCCAAAAAAAGTGGGGCTTCACCTGTAGCATTATCTGTGGCATTATCAACAGGTTTATATGCTTCTCATGCATTAATACCTCCTACTCCAGGACCTGCTGCAGTTATTAATCTCTTTAATTTACAAGAACATCTATTTACAGTTATAGCTATAGGTCTTATTGTAGCTATACCTACTTCTTTATCTGGTGCTGTATATGGTATATTTATATCAAAATATGTTAAAAAGAAGGAATACAAAAAAAACAATTATAGTTATGAAAGTGTTATTGATGATATGGAAAAACTTCCTTCTGCATTCAAATCGTTTGCACCTATATTTGTACCAATTATACTTATGGCTATAGGTTCTATAGTTAGATTTAATTCTTTGCACTTAAACGAAGATAGTTTTATAAAAAATATATTTATATTTCTTGGTGAGCCTACTATGGCATTATTTATAGGTTTTTTATTTTCACTACTACTTATACATAATTTTAATAGAGATGAAATGTATATGTGGATTGGTGATGGTGTGAGAGATTCTGGAAATATATTAGTTATAGTAGGGGCAAGTGGAGCTTTTGCTGAAGTTCTAAAATCTACTGAGCTTACAAATATTATATTTGAACTTGGAGATGTATTTGCTTCTGTAAATTTAGGTTTAGTACTTCCTTTCTTGCTTGCATCTCTTTTAAAAATATCTTTAGGTTCTTCGACTATATCTGTTGTTACAGTTGCTACTTTGTTTGCACCGTTGCTTGATACATTAGGATATACTACACCAATATCACAAGTTTTAGTATTAATGTCTATAGGTGCTGGTTCTATGGTATTTTCTCATATTAATGACAGTTATTTTTGGGTAGTGGTAGAATTATCTGGTTTAACTGTTCAGGATGCATATAAAGCTAGAACTTTGGCAACAGTTGTTCAAGGAGCTACTGCTTTAATTATTATTATGATATTCTCATTTTTGTTAAAATAAATATAAAGAAGGTTAAAATGTTAAAAATAAAAGTAATCAATAAATCAAAAAATCCTCTTCCAAAATATCAAACACTTGGGGCTTCAGGTTTGGATTTGCATGCTAATATAGACGAACCCATTACATTAAATAAAAATGACATAGTTTTAGTGCCTACAGGTTTATATATAGAAATACCAGATGGCTATGAAGCTCAGATTAGAAGCAGAAGTTCATTAGCATTAAAACATGGAATATTTTGTTTGAACTCTCCTGCTACTATTGACAGTGATTATAGAGGAGAATTAAAAATTATATTAGCTGCTCTAACCGATAAACCTTTCATTATTAATGCAGGCGATAGGATTGCACAGATGGTATTTGCAAAGGTGGAAAAGGCAGAGTTTGAAGAGGTGAAAGAGCTTTCTGATTCTATTAGAGGCGAAGGTGGTTTTGGAAGTACAAATATATAATAATATTATTTTTTAATTATTCTAATTTAAAGTAAAAAATAAGATGTTATTTAAACACCCTATTTTTTACTTTTTTATTTACTATTATTTTAAAGCAATATTGTAAGTATCCATTGCTATAGCTTTTTCTTCGTCTGTAGCTATAACATAAAGCTTAATAGCAGCACCATCTTTTTCAAAATTAGCACATCCTCTAGCTTTAGCGTTCTTATCAGCATCACATTTAATACCAAGCTCATCTAAACCTTCAAGTATTCTTCCTCTAATATAAGCACTATTCTCACCTATACCACCAGTAAATACTATACCGTCAAGATGTCCAAGTACAGCCATATAAGAACCTATATATTTTTTTACTCTATAGCAGAACATTTTTATAGCGAGTTCAGCTTTATGATTAGTTTTAGAAGCTTCCTCTAAGTTTCTCATATCATTACTAACGCCAGAAACACCTAAAAGTCCGCTTTTTTTATTTATAATATTATCAATTTCTTTAGCAGATAAATTTTCTTTACCCATCATGAAAGTAACAACAGCAGGATCCATATCACCAGATCTAGTACCCATTACTAAGCCTTCTAATGGAGTTAAACCCATACTAGTATCAACAGATTCACCATTTTTTACAGCAGTAACACTAGCACCATTACCTAAGTGACAAACTATAACATTAGCATTAGGTTTATTAGTTGCTTTACAGAATTCACCATATACATATTTATGTGAAGTACCATGGAAACCATAACGGCGAACTTTATATTTATCATACCATTCATGAGGAACAGCATACATATAAGCATGTTCAGGTATAGTTTGATGGAAGCTTGTATCAAATACAGCAACCATTTTTACATCTTTTAATATTTCTTGACAAGCTCTTATACCTTGTAAACCTGCTGGGTTATGTAAAGGAGCAATATCACAGCAAGCTTCTATAGCTTTTATAGCTTCTTCTGTTATTAAAGTACTTT